>CAMDOQ010000007.1 GCA_945903685.1 Rhizobium sp. Q54 | reverse complement strand
CCCGGCGGTGCTGGCGCTGACCCGCCAGAACGTGCCGTTGCTCCGATCCGACGCGACGCGCGACAACCGCTCGGCCAAGGGCGCCTACGAGCTCGCGGCCGCGAGCGCCGCCGCCCGTGTCACCCTGCTGGCAACCGGGTCCGAAGTCGCGCTGGCGATGGCGGCGCGCGCCGAGCTCGAGCAGGAAGGCGTTCCGACCCGGGTCGTATCGGTCCCGTGCCAGGAGCTCTTCCTCGGCCAAGATGCGGCGTACCGGACCGCGACGCTCGGACCGGGAACGGTCAAGGTCGCGGTCGAGGCCGCGGTGCGCTTCGGCTGGGACCGCTTGATCGGCAGCGAGGGCGGCTTTGTCGGCATGAACGGGTTCGGCGCTTCTGCGCCCTACGAAGAGCTTTACCGCCACTTCGGCATCACCGCTGCGGCAATCGTCGCCCAAGCGCGCAGCGCTTTGGGTCGCGGCTGACACCGGGCACCAGTTTCGGTATAGAGCGCGAACGGTTTCAGTAGCGCGAGAGAGAGACATGGCAACGCGGGTAGCGATCAACGGGTTTGGGCGGATCGGGCGGTTGGTGCTGCGGGCGATCCACGAGGGCAAGCGCAAGGACCTCAAGATCGTCGCGATCAACGACTTGGGCGAGGTCGCCGCTAACGCCCACCTGCTCAAATACGACTCGGCGCACGGTTCGTTCCCGGGCACGGTCAAGGCGTTGAAAGACGGGATCGACATCGGCGGCGGAAAGATCGCCGTCACCGCCGAGCGCGACCCGACCAAGCTGCCGTGGCGCAAATGGGGGGTCGATCTCGCACTCGAATGCACCGGTCTGTTCACCAAGCGCGAGGACGCCGTGAAGCACCTGACGGCGGGTGCGAAACGCGTGCTGGTTTCGGCGCCGGCGACCGGGGTCGATCTGACCGTCGTCTACGGCGTCAACCACGACAAGCTTAAGAAAAGCCACACCGTGGTCTCGAACGCCTCCTGCACCACCAATTGCCTCGCGCCGGTCGCTTACGTCATGAACGAAGCGGTCGGGATCGCGCAGGGGTATATGACGACGATCCATTCCTACACCGGCGATCAGCGCATTCTCGACACGCTGCACCCGGATCTGCGCCGCGCCCGCTCGGCGGCGATGTCGATGATTCCGACGACGACCGGGGCCGCGCGCGCGGTCGGCTTGGTGCTGCCCGAGCTCGCCGGCAAGCTCGACGGCACCGCGATCCGGGTGCCGACCGCCAACGTGTCGCTGATCGATTTCACGTTCACGGCCAAGAAGAAGACCAGCGTCGACGCAATCAACGCCGCGATCGTCAAGGCCGCGAGCGGCAAGCTCAAGGGCATCCTCGCGATCAATACCGAGCCGCTGGTCTCGATCGACTTCAACCATTGTCCGGCCAGCGCGACCTTCGACTTGAGCGAGACCCAGGTGATCGAGGACCGGTTCTGCCGCGTGATGGCGTGGTACGACAACGAGTGGGGCTTCGCCAACCGCATGGTCGACGTCGCCGCGGCGATGGGGCGGCTGGGCTGAGCGGGCGACGGAGTCGCGCCCGCGCGCCGTACCATGTGGTGGTCCGCTCGGTTGCCGACGCCCGCACCGCGCTCCGGGCCGCGGCTGCAGCCCGGGTCACGGTCATGCTCAGGACCGCGCCGGATGCGATCGGTACCGCCGGCCCGTTGTTTCTTTTTGCGATGATCGCGGCGGTGGCGCGCGGCCGGCACGCGTCCGCCCTCGCCGGCGCTGTCATCGACTGCGGCGGTGAGGCGGCGCTCGCCTATGCGGCGCTCCGGTGCGGGTGGCGGACGCTCCGCTTCGAACGCGCGAGCCCTTATTGGCGCACCGTCAAGGCGGCCGCCGCGGCATACGGCGCCGCGCTCGTCGCGTCGCAGCCGGCGGCACTCGACCTGAGCGATGTAATCGACCCGGTCGCCGCGTGTCGCGCGCGCTTTGCCCGCAGGCGACGCGAACCGGGGCTGGTTGCGGGCCGTCGCACGCCGGCGCTTGCGCGGCGACGGTGAGCGCGCTTTCCTTAGCGGGACGGATTTCGGAGGGAGGAACTGGATGTCGGCAACCGATATCGCGCAAGTGGCGAAGAAACTGGTGGCGCCGGGCCGCGGCATTCTCGCCGCGGACGAAAGCACGAGCACGATCGAGAAGCGCTTATCGAGCGTGAACGTTCCCAACACGCCCGAAAACCGCCGCGCCTACCGCGAGCTCTTGTTCACCGCCGCCAAGGCCGCGCCGCACATCAGCGGCGTCATCCTCTACGACGAGACGCTGCGCCAGGCGACCGCCGCCGGGGTCCCGTTCGCCAAACTCCTGGCCGGCCAGGACGTCGTCCCCGGCATCAAGGTCGACAAGGGCGCGAAGGCGCTCGCTTTCAGCGCCAAGGAGAAAATCACCGAGGGGCTGGACGGTTTGCGCGAACGGCTGGCCGAGTACGTTTCGTTGGGTGCCCGATTCACCAAATGGCGCGCGGTGATCGAGATCGACGCTGCCGAGCTGCCGTCCGACTACGCCTTGGACGTCAACGCCCACGCCCTCGCCCGTTACGCCGCGCTCACCCAAGAGGCCGGGATGGTGCCGATCGTCGAGCCCGAAGTGCTGATGGACGGCGGCCACGACCTCGAACGCGCGCGGATCGTGACCGAGCGCACGCTCCGGTTCGTGTTCGACGCGCTGGCGCGCCAGCGGGTCCAGCTCGAAGGCATGCTGCTCAAGCCCAACATGGTGATCGCCGGGGCCAAGTGCGCCAAGCAGGCCGGCGTCGATGAGGTCGCGGACGCGACCGTCCAGGTGCTGCGCCGGTGCGTGCCGACGGCGGTGCCGGGGATCGTGTTCCTGTCGGGCGGACAGAACGAAGCGCTCTCGACCGCGCACCTGAACGCCATGAACGCGCGCCACAAGGACGCGCCGTGGCAGCTCTCGTTCTCGTACGGCCGAGCGCTCCAGGCCTCGGCGCTCAAGGCGTGGAGCGGCAGCGCCGCCAACGTCGCCGCCGCCCAGGCGGTCTACGCGCTACGCGCCCGTTTGAACGGCGCCGCCCGCTCGGGCAGCTATCGCCCGGAGATGGAAAAAGAGCGCGTCGCCGCGTGACGCATACGCCCCGGCCGCATGCCAACACGCCGCGGCCCGCGGATGCACGCGATGCGCCGGGGTGTCGGCTCTACCTGATCACCCCGCCCGCCTTCGATCTCGCCCCGTTCGCCGACCGGCTGCGGGCCGCCTTGGCCGGCGGCGACGTCGCCTGCCTGCAACTCCGGCTCAAGGGCGCAAGCGATGCCGAGGTGTTGGCGGCGGCCGCCGCGCTCACGCCGATCTGCCGCGAGCACGACGTCGCGTTTCTCGTCAACGATCGCCCCGACCTTGCGGCCGCGGCGGGTGCCGATGGCGTTCACATCGGTCAGGACGACGCGCCCTACGCGGCCGCGCGGGCCACAGTCGGCACCGGCGCGATCGTCGGCGTCACTTGTCACGACTCGCGCCATCTGGCGATGATCGCGGCCGATGCCGGCGCCGATTACGTCGCGTTCGGCGCGTTCTTCCCGACCGCGACCAAGGACCCCAAGACCACGGCGGAACCGGCGCTGCTCGCGTGGTGGAGCGCGATCGTCGAAGTGCCGTGCGTCGCGATCGGCGGCATCACCCCGGCCAACTGCGCTCCGCTGGTCGCGGCCGGCGCCGACTTCGTCGCGGCATCGGCGGCGGTGTGGACCGACCCCGGCGGACCGGGCGCGGCGGTCGCGGCCTTCAACCGCGCGATCGCCGCCGCCCGCGACTCGCAGCCGCAGCGTTCGTAGATCGACGCGCCCCCGCCCCCTTGAGGGGGGGGGCGGGTCAGGGTGGGGGTGCGGGCGGTCGCTAGCGCGCCGCCGTGATCATGATCTCGATCAGGTACTCGGGCGCCGCCAACTGCGATTGCACGCAGGCGCGGACCGGCATGTTGTTGGGATCGATCCAGGCGTTCCACACCTCGTTCATCGACGCAAAATTGGCGAAGTCGGTGATCCAGATGTTGGTCGACAGCAGCTTCGACTTGTTCGAGCCGACCACCGCGAGCTGGCGGTCGATGTTGGCGAGGATCGCCACGGTCTGTTTCTTGATGTCGGGCTCGACCCCGCGCGCGACCTGCCCGGCCAGATAGATGGTGTCGTTGTGGACGACGATGCCGTTCATGTGCGGCCCTGCGCCAAGCCGCGGTTCGAAGCGTTCGATGGCCATGGTCGATCTCCTCCCGTTTTTTTGGTTTTCGCGCCCACGAACGGGGCGGCTCCGCTCGCAGGCTCGCGGAGACCGCGGCCAAGGTCAAGCGTTTCGCGCGGCCGTTCGCGCTTGCCGCGCCAACGGACGGCGTTAAGGTTGCCCCCGTGGCGCCCGGACGACGGCCTGCGCGAAGGGCTTTGCCTGCGCTGCTACTTCGACATTGTCGACGAACTCGCGCGGCGCGCCGACGGCTATGACGCACACTATCGCGTCCGCCCGTCGTTCCGCGGCGCGCTCCACATCGGCACGGTGGTGGTTGGCGAGATGGGAAGCGACAAGCAGGCGATCGTCTACCTCGGCGACACGATCAACACCGTCGCCCGCATCGAAGAGACCTGCCGCAAATCCGAGCGGCCGGCGCTGATTTCGCAGGCCCTGGTCGATCATCTCCCGGAGACGGCGAAAGCCGCGTTCGCGTTCGAGGCGCTCGGGCCGGTCGCGTTTCGCGGCAAGGCCGAGCCCCTGTCGCTCCTGGTCCCGACGCGTCGCACGGCTGCACGCTGACGCACCGACAGACGCGCGCCGACGCCGCCGTCCGGATGAATTGATTTGGCCTAAGCAGGGTGATAGCTTCCGCGCGCTTTTTGACGCGGCGAACGCCGCATTCTCAACCACACCACGCGGCGATGCGAATCAAAGGCAACCAAATCCGGCCCGGCTACGTGCTCGAACACCAGGGTGCGTTGTGGCGGGTAGCGACCGGCCAGCACATGACGCCCGGCAAGGGCGGCGCGTTCTACCAGGCCGAGCTGCGGAACGTGAAGACCGGCTCCAAGCTGAACGAGCGGTTCCGTGCCGGCGAAGAAGTCGAGCGCGTCTCGCTCGAGCAGCGCGACTACCAGTATCTGTTCGCCGAGGGCGACCTGTTCACGTTCATGGACAAAGAGTCGTACGAGCAGATTCAGGTCGAACGCGCGATCCTGGGCAGCGCCGCCGCCTATCTCCAGGACGGCATGGAGGTCGTGATCGAGACCTTCGAGGACCGCCCGCTCTCGGTCCAGATTCCGGAGCAGGTCGTGCTCGAAGTCACGGAAACTGAGTCAGTCGTCAAAGGTCAGACCGCATCTTCGTCCTACAAGCCGGCGCTGCTGTCGAACGGTGTAAGGACGCAGGTGCCGCCGTTCGTCGGGACCGGCGAACGGATCGTGGTCTCGACCGAAGACGGCCACTACATCAAACGCACCGATTGACGCGGAGCCGCCGGTCGCGCCGATCGGCGCGACCCGAGCCCTGCGACGCCGGCGCCGAACCCTAGAGCGCGCGGATGGCATTGAAGTCGGCCACGATCAACGTCATGTTCGCCGCCGCCAAAAAGGCGGCGCGCGTACTGGTGCGCGACTTCGGCGAGGTCGAGCAGCTGCAGGTGTCGAAAAAGGGCCCGTCCGATTTTGTCACCGCCGCCGATCTCCGCGCCGAACGTATCCTGACCGAGGAGCTGGCGCGGGCGCGGCCGACCTACGGCGTGCTCGCCGAAGAACGCGGAGCCAAGACCGGCACCGATGCGAGCGGGCGGCGCTGGCTGATCGATCCGCTCGACGGCACCACGAATTTTCTGCACGGCATTCCGCACTTCGCGATTTCGGTCGCGCTCGCCGAGGGCGAGGACCTGGTGGCCGGCGTCATCTACGACCCGATCCGGGACGAGATGTTCTGGGCCGAGCGCGGTTCCGGGGCTTACCTGAACGACCGGCGCTTGCGGGTCTCGGCGCGCGACAAGCTCGCCGACGCCGTGATCGCGACCGGCATTCCGCACCACGGCCGCGATCATCATGAACCGTTCTTGAAGGAGATCCCGGCGGTGATGGCGGCGTGTGCCGGCGTCCGCCGCTTCGGCGCGGCAGCGCTCGACCTCGCCTACGTCGCCGCCGGCCGCTATGACGCGTTCTGGGAACGCGGCCTCAAACCGTGGGACATCGCCGCCGGGCTCGTCTTGGTGCGCGAAGCGGGCGGCTTCGTCACCGACTTCGGCGGCAGCCGCAATCCGCTCGCGAGCGGCGACGTGGTCGCCGCCAACGATCCGCTGCATCGCCCGCTTCTTCGCCTGTTGGCCGACGCCCGCGCCTGACGGCGCCATCATTCCGTCACGATTGCGCGCGATCCTTCGCGTTAACGATTGGTCCTTATTCGGTTGTCCATTAAAACGCGCCTAGGCTATCGTTGCCCGCGATGAGGCGATTCGCCCTGACTGCTCCGCATTTTAAGCGCGTGTTGCTCGCCGGAGCCGCCGCTGCCGCGTTGCTTTGCGCGTTGGACCCAGCCAGCGCGCAGGAAACGATCGTAATCGGCGGCAGCGGCCGACCGCCGATCGAAGTCAACATGCCCGGCACCGAAGCGCCGGCGGCGCGCGGCATAAGCCGGCTGTTAATGCCGGGAACCGCGACCCGGGTCGGGCAGCGGCGCGCCCCCGACGTCGACATCACCGCCCTCAATATTCCGCCCGAACCGCGTGGACGGCGCACGGTCAAGGACCGCGACGCCCCGAGCGCGCCCAAGTCTGCAGCTCCGACGGCGGCGACACCACCGGGCACGACCGGGCCCCGGGTCCCCGCCACGCTATTGCCCGCCGAAGTCGGAACCGGTGCGGCTATTCAGGTCTCGACGCCCCGTCAACCGCCGCCGGCACCGACCCAAGTCGCCCGCAAGCCCGAGCCCGAAGTGACACCGCCCCGATTGCCGCCGGCACGGCCGGAGCCGGTCACCCGCCGCGAGGCTCCGAAGGAGCCGGCCAAGGAGACAGCGGCGTTGCAACCACCGCCGGCACCGCGCCCGCCGGCCGCGACCGAACGGACCCCGCCCGCTCGCACGCCTGCGTCCGCACCGACATCCACGACCGCGCCCGCTCTACCGCCGACCACAGCACCGGCCGCGCCCCGGCCCCAACCCGCGCCGAGCGCGGCGCCGCAAACCCCGCCGAGCACGGCCCTGCAGCCGCCGCCGACTGCGGCACTTCAGGCGCCGCCCACCGTAGCGCAACCGCCTCGCACCGCACCGGCGACACAAACCCCACCCGCGCAGGCGCTCGCACCGCGAGCACCGACGATTCAACCACCGCCGGTCGTGACCTCCGCTCCGCCGACGACGCTCACTCCGCCCCCGGCGGCGACAACCGCCCCACCCGCCGCGGCACCGGAACCGCCGGCGCGCCCAGCCCAGACCGCCGCACTCCCGCCCGCGATGCGCTCGCCGGATGGGCCGGTGGTGGCGCGGATGGCGTTCCCGGTTGGGGCCGCCAAATTTTCGGGCGCCGATGCCGAGCAGCTTCGCGCGCTGGCGAAACGGATCGAGAGCAACGAAACTCGCCTCCAAGTGCAGGGCTACGCTAGCGGCGGCAGCGCCGAATCGCCCTCGGGCGCGCGCCGGCTTTCGCTCCTGCGTGCGCTCGAAGTGCGCTCCTATCTGATCGAGCAAGGCATCAAAGGCACGCGCATCGACGTCCGCGCCCTCGGCGCGCCGCCCGATGGCGTTCAGGATCGCGTCGACATCATCTCGCTCGCTCCGTAAGTCGCCGCCGGCCGGCGGCACCGGATCGCGCCCCACCGAAAAAGAGGATCGCCCATGACCCGCCCGCAAAAATACTTGATGCGGATGGCCGCGTTCATGCTCGTGGTCATTGTCGTTCTCGTCTTGCTCTCGGACACGGTGTGGAAGGCGTTCGCCGCCAACATCGCGCTGAACGGGTTGATCTTCGGCACGTTCCTGATCGGCGTCGCCTACGTGTTCCGCCAGGTCCACCGCCTGACGCCCGAGGTCCGCTGGATTGAGGTCTACCGGCGGAACGAACCGGGCCTTTCGGTACCGAAGCCGCCGACGCTGTTGGCACCGATGGCAGCGATGCTGGGCGAGCGTGCCGGGAAAATGTCGCTCTCGACGGCTTCGCTACGGAGCCTGCTGGACACCATTTCCTCGCGGCTCGACGAAGGCCGCGAAACCGCGCGCTACCTGATCGGCCTGCTCATCTTCTTGGGGCTGCTCGGAACGTTCTGGGGCCTCATCCAAACCATGGGGTCGCTCAGCCTCGCACTCGGGCGGCTGCAGATCGCGGCCGGTGGCGACATTCAGACCGTGTTCCGCGATCTCCAGGCCGGCCTGCGCGCGCCGCTCTCCGGGATGGGCACCGCGTTTTCGGCATCGCTGTTCGGCCTCGCCGGATCGCTGATCGTGGGCTTTCTCGATCTCCAGGCCGGCCACGCCCAGAACCGGTTCTATAACGACCTCGAGGAGTGGCTCGCGAGCGTGACGCGGCTCTCCTCGGGCGGCCTCGGCGATGGCGACCAGTCGGTCCCAGCCTACGTCAGCGCGCTCCTCGAGCAGACCGCCGAGAGCCTCGAAAACCTCCGGCGCATCATGGCGCGGAGCGAAGACAACCGCGCCTCCGCCAACACGACGCTGCTCACGCTCGCCGACAAGCTCTCGACCTTGTCCGACCAGATGCGGGCCGAACAGGACCTGATGATCCGGCTGGCGGAAGCCCAGGTCGAGATCAAGCCGTTCCTGCAGCGCTTGGCCGAATCGAGCGAGCGCGCCGCCGGCGGGCTCGACCCGGCCAGCCGCACGCACTTGAAGAATCTCGATGTCTACATGATGCGGCTCTTGGAAGAGACCAGCATGGGCCGCAAAGAGCTGATCGAGGACTTCCGGAGCGAGGTCAAGCTTCTCGCCCGCACCGTCGCGACCGCGATCGAGCACAGCAGCCGCCAGCACTAGGAGCGCTCCGATGGCGAGGCAGGCGCGCGCGCACCGTTCGGTCGATATCTGGCCGGGGTTCGTCGATGCCTTGAGCACGCTGCTGCTCGGAATCACGTTTCTGCTGGTGGTATTTACGTTCGGCCACTACTTCCTGGCCGAAGCGCTGACCGGCCGCGACGAGGCGTTGGTGCGGCTCGACAAGCAGATCGCCGAGTTGTCCGACCTGCTCTCGCTCGAACGCCAGTCCAACGCCGAACTCAGGCTCTCGGTCGCCCAGCTCTCGGCAACACTCCAGGAATCGGCCAAGGACCGCGACACGCTGACGCTCAAGGTCGAGGACCTCACCACCCAGATCTCCGCCCTCACCGGCCGCGCCGAGCGGGCCGAGGTCGAGGCGGCGCAGCTCCAGAAGTCGATCGCGGTCGACAAGGAGAAGATCGAGCTGCAGTTGGCCGAGCTCGTGAGCTTGCGCCGCGACATCGACGCCCTGCGCGCCGTGCGCGCGCAGCTCGAACAACAGGTCGCCGAGCGCTCGGCCGAAGCGACCCAGGCCCGCGATCGCACCCGGCAGCTCGAAGCGCGGCTCGCGAGCGAAGCCGAGAAGACCTCGCTCGCCCAGAAGGAAATCGAAAAGCGCGAGATTCGCTTGGCCGAGATCGGCCGCCAGCTCGAAGCCGCGCGCCAGGAGATCGCGAGCGAGCAGTTCTCCTCGACCCGGTCCGAGACCCGGGTCAAGGCGCTGAACGACCAGATCGCGGAGCTCCGCCGTCAGCTTGCCCGGCTCGAAGTCGCGCTCAAGTCCTCTGAGGTCAAGGACGTCGACCAGAAGGCGCAGATCGAGGCGCTGGGGCAGCGCTTGAACGTCGCCCTCGCCCGGCGGGTCGAGGAGTTGTCCCGGTACCGCTCCGAATTTTTCGGGCGGCTGCGCGAAGTGCTGGGCGATCGTCCCGATATCACGATCGTCGGCGACCGTTTCGTGTTTCAGTCCGAAGTCCTGTTCGAGACCGGGTCGGCCGAGCTGGGCGAAGCCGGGCGCGGGCAGATGGCGACGCTCGCCGCCACGCTCCGCGAAATCAGCCCGCGTATTCCCGAAGAAATCCCGTGGGTGATCCGGATCGACGGCCACACCGACGTCCGTCCGATCGCGACCGCGCAGTTCCCCTCGAACTGGGAGCTCTCGGCAGCGCGCGCGATTGCGGTGACGCGCTTCCTGACGACGCAGGGCATTCCGGCCAAGCGGCTCGCCGCCGCCGGGTTCGGCGAGTTTCAGCCGCTCGATCCCCGCACCGACGAGATCGCCTACCGGCGCAACCGCCGCATCGAGATGAAGCTCACCGAGCGGTAGTCGCCGACGGCGTCGGCGCCCACCTCATAAACCAAAATGTTGGTGTCGAACGTAAGCCTCAGCGTTCGTGATTCTCGTCGCGCACGACCTTGATACCGCCGAGGCGGTTCAACCGACAGGCGTCAACGATGGCCACGAAACACACGCGCCGGCGGGCGCGGGGCCCCCACCCGCTCGCGGCGCTCGCGTCCTCCCCCTGCGACGCAGGGGGAGGAGCTTCATTTACTTGTCTCCTCCCCCTCGGAGAGGGGGAGGGTAGGGAGGGGGTTACGGCGCTACTGCGCGGCGCGGCCCAGAGCGAGCTGGCCGATGTTGAACTGGAGCGTCGCCAGCCGGGCGTAGAGCCCACCCTCGGCCATCAACTGATCGTGTTTCCCTTGCGCGACGATACGGCCTTGATCGATGACGACGATGCGGTCGGCACCGAGCACGGTCGCCAGCCGGTGCGCGATTACGAGCGTGGTGCGACCGCGCATCAGGGGTTCGAGCGCGGCCTGGACCTTTTGCTCGCTCTCGGAATCGAGCGCGCTGGTCGCCTCATCGAGCAGCAGCAGCGCCGGATTGCGAAGGATCGCACGCGCGATCGCGATCCGCTGGCGTTGTCCGCCCGAGAGGCGGACACCGCGCTCGCCCAAGAAGGTGTGGAAGCCTCCGGGCAGCCTGGCGATGAAGCCCGCCGCCTGCGCCGCCTCGGCCGCGGCTTGGACGTCGTCGTCGCTCGCCGCCGGCCGGCCGTAGCGGATGTTCTCCATCGCGGTCGCGGCGAAAATCGCCGCGTCTTGCGCGACCACGCCGATCGCGCCCCGCAAGACCTGCGGATCCAGATCGGGCAGCGCGATACCATCGAAGGTAATGCGGCCGGTCTCCGGATCGTGGAAGCGGAGCAGCATCCGGAACACTGTCGACTTGCCGGCGCCCGACGGTCCGACCAGCGCCACCCGCTCACCCGGCGCGATCATCAGGTCGAAGTCGGCGAGCGCATGCGCATCGGGACGCGAGGGGTAACGGAAACCGACGCGCTCGAAGGCGATTGCGCCCTTGGCCGGCAGGGCAAGCGGCGCCGGGTGGGCCGGCGCCCGGATATCGATCGGCGTGCGCAGGAGTTCGATCAGCCGCTCGGCGGCACCGGCCGCGCGCTGGAAGTCGCCATAGACCTCCGAGAGCGCTCCGGCCGAACCCGCCACCACGATCGCGTAGAACACGAACGCCGCGAGCGTGCCACCGCTGATCTGGGCCTCGGCAACGTCACGGGCGCCGATCCACATGACCGCATCGACCGCGCCGAAGATCAGAAGAATGACGAGCGCGGTCAGCCAGGCGCGCGCATTGATGCGCTTGACGGCGGCGCCGAATGCGTCTTCGACCGCGCCCCGGAAGCGGCGGCGGTCATAGGCCTCGTGCGCGAACGCTTGCACCGTTTCAACGGCGTTCAGGGTCTCGCTGGCGTAAGCCGAGACGTCGGCGATGCGGTCCAGGCTCGCGCGCGAGAGCCGGCGCACCTTGCGGCCGAAGACCAGGATCGGCACTACCACCAGCGGCACGATCAGGAGAATGAGCAGCGCCAGCTTGACCGAGGTCACGAACAGGAGCGCGGTGCCGCCGATCAGGAGCAGGACGTTGCGGAGCGCGACCGAAGCGCTCGATCCCACCACCGACTGGATCTGCTCGGTGTCGGTGGTGAGGCGCGAGAGGATTTCGCCGGTGCGCGCGGTCTCGAAATAAGCGGGCGAGAGGCCGATGACGCGGTCGTAGACTGCACTCCGGACGGCCGCGACCACGCGCTCGCCCAACCACGAGACGCAGTAGAAGCGGGCGAAGGTCGCCACCGCGAGGACGACCACGACCCCGAACAACGCGAGGAAATACTGGTCGAGAAAAGCTGCGTTGTCGGCCTGGAAGCCGGAATCGACCACCCGCCTTAGTGCCTGGCCGATCGCGAGGGTCGCGCCGGCCGCGACCAGAAGCGCGACGAGCGCGCCCAAGACCACGCTCCCGTGCGGCTTGACGAACGGCCACAGGTGGCGAATTTGGCCCAGGTCGCGCGACTTGGCGCGCTCGCTCGCGCTAGCGGCCGTCGGCGCCGCGCGGCTGTTCGATGGATCGCTCACGCCGGGTGCCGCCCCTGACCGGTCACGCGAAATCGACCGTCACCTGTGCCGCCTGCGCGAGGTCGCGGGCCAACGCTTCGGCCAACGGCGCGCCGCCGCGGGTCGCGATCCAGGCGCCACGCGCCGCGTCGAACGCATAGTGCGAGCCGCCGCTCACCGGCGATGATAGCCACAATTGCTTCAACGGCGCGTGCTTGTTGAGGACGAAGGTCTTGCCGGCATCGGTCTCGATGGTAAGGACCCCTCCCTGCAGCTCGACGTCGAGCCCCTCCGCCGCTTCGAGGCGCTCGGCATAGCGCGCGAGCGCCTCGCCCGCCACGCGCTCGAAGGTCGATTCATCCAAAGCCATCGCGTCTCCGTCGGCCGGGTATAGCAAGCGGGCCGGGCCCGGACAATAAAACTAGACCGGCGCCGAGCGAAATCACGCTTGGCTTGCGCCAGCCCGGGGCGTTCGCTATATATCCGCCCCGCCGGCGGATGGACCGCCATCCCGGCCGCTTTTTTCCATCGGAGCCAGACCATGAAAGAGGGTATCCATCCCGAATATCATGAGATCACGGTCATCATGACCGATGGCTCGCAGTTCACGACCCGCTCGACCTACGGCAAGGCCGGCGACTCGCTGCGCCTCGACGTCGATCCCAAGTCGCACCCGGCCTGGACCGGCGGCGGCCTCAAGCTGGTCGACTCGGGCGGCCAAGTCGCCAAGTTCAACAAGCGGTTCGAGCGCTTCGGCATCAAGTAGGTCGAAGCCGGCCGGAACCGAACCAGCCCCCGGGCCATGCCCGGGGGTTTTTATTTGTCGCCGAGCGCACCGATAAAGTGCCGGGCCAGCGCGGCAGTCACTTGGTCGGGCTGTTCGGCCACCATCATGTGCCCGCAGTCCTTCAAGACGACGGTGCTCGACCCCGCGATCGCATCGGCAACCGCGCGGCCGCGGGCCGGCGGCGTCATGCGATCGGAATCGCCCAGGAGCACGAACGTCGGGCACGCGACCTGGGCCGCCGCCGCGAGCGCGCCACCATAGGTCTTGGCCGCGGCCAGGTCGGTGCGAAGGACGCCGGGAACGCTGCGTTCGAGCAGGCGGAGCGATCCTCCCGCCATCCACATCCCGGGCGCGGTCGAGCGGCCGAGATGCGCTTGGCGGCTGTGGCCCCAGCCGACAATCAACTCGAAAGCGCGATGGTCGTCGGCAGCGGCGGCGTTCAGGAGTTCGTCGCTCACCGCCATCGGGTGCGCGGTCGCGAGCAGCGCGAGCGCCGCGACGCGGGCGGGCGCCGCGCCGGCAGCCGCCAGCGCCGCGAGCGAGCCCGTGCTGTGGCCGCAGAGCGCGGCGCGGGCGAGACCGAGCGCGTCCATCGCCGCCAGGAGCCACGCGCCCAACGCTTCGACAGTCGCGAGCGCCGGCCCCGCCGAGCGCCCATGGCCGGGCAAGTCGAGAGCGGCGACGCTGAAGCCGTGGTTCGCGAAGTAACGCGCCGGCAGCATCCACACGGTGTGGTCGAGCCCGGCGCCGTGAACGAAGAGGAGCGCGCGCGGCCCCGGCGCGAAGGCGCGCCCGCCGGTGGCCGCAAAGACCTGCTTGCCGGCAATCGCGAACTCCACCGGATCAGGCCTTTTGCGATGCGTGGAGCGCCTGACCGAGATCGGCGGCGAGATCGGCGGCGTCTTCGAGCCCGACTGAGAGCCGGATCATGTCCTCGCCGACGCCCGCCGCCGCCAGCGCCGCCGCGTCCATTTGCTGGTGCGTGGTCGAGGCCGGATGGATCACCAGCGACTTGGCGTCGCCGACATTGGCCAGGTGCGAGAACAGCCGTACCGCTTCGATGAACTTGCGTCCGGCGGCGCGCCCGCCCTTGATCCCGAACACGACCAACGCGCCCGCGCCTTGCGGCAACAGCCGCGCCGCGAGCGCGCGGTCGGGATGACGGTCTAGCTCGGGGTAGGTGACCCACTCGACCGCCGCGTGCTGGCCGAGGAACGCGGCGACGGCGCGCGCGTTCTCGACATGGCGCGCCATCCGGGTGGGCAGCGTCTCGACCCCTTGCAGAATGTAGAACGCGGTCGCCGGCGCCATGCAGGCGCCGAAGTCACGCAGGCCCTCGGCGCGCGCCCGCATGACGAACGCGGCCGGGCCGAACTCGAGTGCGAAGTCGAGCCCGTGGTAGCCGGCATAAGGCTCGGTCAAGGTCGGGAACTTGCCCGACGCTTCCCAATCGAAGCGGCCGCTATCGACGATCGCGCCGGCGATAGCGACGCCGTGGCCGCCCAGGAACTTGGTCGCCGAATGCATGACGAGATCGGCGCCCCACTCGAACGGCCGGCAGAGATAGGGCGTCGCGAACGTCGAATCGATCAGGAGCGGAACGTTGGCGGCGTGCGCGATCGCCGCGACCGCCGGGATGTCGAGCACTTCGAGCCCGGGGTTGCCGATGGTCTCGCCGAACACGAGCCGGGTCTCCGGGCGGATCGCCCGGCGAAAGCCGTCCAGGTCGCGCGGGTTGACGAAGGTCGTGGTGATGCCGAAGCGGGGCAGCGTGTGGGTGAAAAGATTGTGCGAGCCGCCGTAGATCGAGGCCGAGGAGACGATGTGGCCGCCGGCACCCATGAGCGTCGCCACCGCCAAGTGGAGCGCGGCCTGCCCACTCGCGGTGCAGACGGCGCCGACCCCGCCTTCGAGCGCGGCCAGGCGCTCCTCGAGCACGGCGACGGTCGGGTTCGAGATCCGCGAATAGATATGGCCGGCGCGCTCCAGGTTGAAAAGCGCGGCGGCATGGTCGGCGTCCTCGAACACATAGGACGTCGTCTGGTAGATCGGCACCGCGCGGGCACCGGTCGCGGGGTCGGGACGCTGCCCGGCGTGGAGGGCGAGCGTCGCGAACTTATACTCGTCGGCCATGATTCGCGCCGATCAGCCTTTCTTCTTGAAGATGGCGTCGGCGGCGCCGCGTGCGCCCTGCTTGCGGTGAATAACGGCGCGGGCTTCGGCGATCTTGCCCTCGCAAGCGGCGATGAACGCCTCCAATTCCACGACCGACATGTCGTCGATCTTGCGGGGAAGTTTCGGGATCGGTCGGTCGTCGTCGTCCACCAGCGGCATCGCGGCCTCGGCGTTGTCGGTTCGCGCCTTGCCAGTGTGCGGCGTTCATATTAGAGGTGCAACCCTTCCTCGGGGCCCCAGCAAGCGAGTGCGAACGATGGCGAGCGCCATTCCGGCGACCATGACGGTGGTCGAAATCACCAAGCCCGGCGGGCCTGAAGTATTGCGCCTCGCGACCCGGCCGACGCCGGTGCCGGGCCTGGGCGAGGTGCTGATCCAAGTCGCATCGGCCGGGATCAACCGCGCCGATTGCATGCAGCGCGCGGGCACCTATCCGCCGCCGCCGGGTGCGCCCGAGATCATGGGGCTCGAGGCTGCCGGGTGGGTCGCGGCGGTCGGGCCGGGCGTCCATCGTTACCGGGTGGGCGATCCGGTGTGCGCCCTGGTGCCGGGTGCCGGCTACGCGAGTTATTGCCTGGCGCCGGCCGACAACACGCTGCCGGTGCCGGCCGGGATCGACGTGGTCGCGGCGGGCGCGCTGCCCGAGGCGTTCTTCACGGTGTGGGCCAATCTGTTCGACCGCGCCTGGCTCAAGGACGGCGAGCGCCTCCTGGTCCACGGCGGATCGAGCGGGATCGGCACGGTCGCGATTCAGCTGGCCGATGCGCTCGGCGTCCGCGTGTTCGCGACCGCCGGCTCGGACCAGAAATGCCGCGCCTGCGAGGCACTCGGCGCCGAGCGCGCGATCAACTACAAGACCGAAGATTTCGTCGCCGCGATCGCCGCGCTCACCGAGGGCGAAGGCGTCGACGTGATTCTCGACATGGTCGGCGGCGACTACGTCGCGCGCAACCTGAAGGCGCTCGCCAACGAGGGGCGCCTCGTCCACATCGCCATGCCGCAGGGCCACAAGGTCGAGCTCAGCCTGGTGCCGGTGATGGCCAAGGGCCTCTATCTGACCGGCTCGCGGCTGCGGCCGCGCTCGATCGAGGAGAAAGCGCAGATCGCCGCCAAACTCGAACAGATCGCGTGGCCGTTGCTGGCCCAGGGCCGCATCAAACCGGTGATCGACCGCACCTATCCGTTGGCCGAGGCCGGGGCGGCGCAGGCACGCATGGAAACCAGCCAGCACGTCGGGAAGATTCTTTTACTGCCCTGAGGTTTTCCCGCGCCGCCGAATCGTGTTAAACGACGGTAACGATTACCGGCGCCACGCCCTTAGGCGGCGCCCCCCGGACATGGAGTTGAGCGATGTCTAGGCCCTTGATGCCGAAAGCGACGGCCGTTTGGCTGATCGAAAACACCACGCTCGCGTTCCCGCAGATCGGCGAGTTTTGCGGGCTGCACCACCTCGAGGTCCAAGGCATCGCCGACGGCGAGGTCGCGACCGGGATCGTCGGCCACGATCCGATCGCGTCCGGAATCCTCACCGCGGACGAGATCGCCGCGTGCGCGGCCGACAAGACGCGGAAACTCAACATGATCAAGGCCGACATCCCGCAGCCGATCGCGCGGGCCAAGGGTCCGCGCTACACCCCGGTCGCCAAGCGCCAGGATCGGCCGAATACGATCGCGTGGCTCCTGCGCTACCACCCCGAGCTCACCGACGGCCAAGTCGCCAAGCTGGTCGGCACCACCAAGTCGACCATCAACTCGATCCGCGAGCGGACGCACTGGAACATCTCGAACGTCAAGCTCGAGGACCCGGTCTCGCTCGGGATGTGCACGCAGACCGAGCTCGACAGCGCCGTCACCAAGGCCAAGCGGCGCAAGCTCAACCAGGAGGCCCGCGACGCCAAGGTCGCGGCCAAGCGTCAAGCCGACGTCGAGGCCGAAGCGCTAGCGACCCGGGCGGCGGCGCAGGCGGCCCAGGCCGCCGCGGCAACGCCGGCGGAGGCGCCGCCCGCGTCCGATCCCGGCCCCGCCCCGAGCACCTCCTGAACCGTCCCCGCCCCCCCTCGAGGGGGGCGGGTAAGGGTGGGGTGGCGCGGGAGCGAGCGGAGGGAGCCGGAGGGGTCTTACCCCTGCTGCACGCGGCTCGATGCCGCCTTGTCGAGCCCGATCCCTTTCATCGCGTCGGTAATCTCGGCGAGAATCACCGGATCGTCGATCGTCGCCGGCATCCGGTACTCCTCGCCGTCGGCGATCCGGCGCATGGTGCCGCGCAGGATCTTGCCCGAGCGCGTCTTGGGCAGGCGCTTGACCACCGCGGCCAGGCGGAACGAAGCGACCGGGCCGATGCGGTCGCGCACCATCTTGACCAGCTCGGGCACGATCTGATCGGGCCCGCGTTTGCACCCTGCTTTCAGAACGACGAAACCGACCGGGACCTGGCCCTTGATCGGATCGCCGATCCCGATCACCGCGCATTCGGCGACGTCCGGGTGCGCCGCCAGCACTTCTTCCATGCCGCCGGTCGAAAGGCGGTGGCCGGCGACGTTGATGATGTCGTCGGTCCGGCTCATCACGTAGAGATAACCGTCGGCGTCGCGGTAGCCGGCGTCGGCGGTCTTGTAGTAGCCGGGAAACTCGTCGAGATAGGACTGCTTGAACCCGTCGTCGTTGTTCCAGAGCGTCGGCAGGCACCCCGGGGGCAGCGGCAGCTTGACCACAATGGCGCCGGTCTGGTCGGGCGGAAGCTCTTTGACCTGGGGGTCGACGATGCGGACGTCGTAGCCCGGCACCGGCTTGGTCGGCGAGCCGGGTTTCACTTTGAGCATGCCGAGCCCGACGCAGTTGGCGGCCATCGGCCAGCCGGTCTCGGTCTGCCACCAGTGATCGATCACCGGCACGTTCAAATGCCGCTCGGCCCAATGGAGCGTGTCGGGGTCGCAGCGCTCGCCGGCCAGGAACAGCGTGCGGAACCCGGCGCGGCTATAGCGCTTGATGTACTCGCCCTCGGGATCCTGTTGCTTGATCGCGCGGAACGCGGTCGGCGCCGTGAACATGGCGGCGACCTTGTGGTCGGTGATGACGCGCCAGAACGCGCCGGGATCGGGCGTGCCGACCGGCTTGCCCTCGTAGAGAATCGAGGTGTTGCCGTGAATGAGCGGCCCGTAAACGATGTAGGAGTGCCCAACCACCCAGCCGACGTCGGACGCGGCCCAGAACACCTCGCCCGGATTGACGCCGTAGACGTTCGCCATCGACCAGTTGAGCGCGACCAGGTGACCGGCGTTGTCGCGCACCACGCCCTTGGGGATGCCGGTCGTGCCCGAGGTGTAGAGCACATAGAGCGGATCGGTCGCCGCCACCGGCACGCAGTCGGCCGGCGTCCCCTTGTTCATGGCCTCGTGCCACTCGAGGTCGCGGCCTGTGACGAGGGTCGCCTCGACGTCGGCGCGCTGCAGAACGACGCACTTGTCCGGCTTGTGTTTGGCCAGTTGGATCGCCTGGTCCAGGAGCGGCTTATATGGCACGACCCGGCCCGGCTCGATGCCGCAGCTCGCCGAGAGCATCAATTTGGGCTTGGCGTCGTCGATCCGGGTCGCGAGCTCGTTGGCGGCGAAGCCGCCGAACACCACCGAATGGATCGCGCCGATGCGCGCGCACGCCAGCATCGCGAACGCCGTCTCCGGCACCATCGGCATATAAATAAGGACGCGGTCGCCCTTGCCGATGCCGAGCGTCCGGAGCGCGCCGGCATAGCGGGCGACCGTGGTTTTCACTTCGCTGAAGGTGAACTTCTTGATCGTCTGCGTGACCGGGCTGTCGTAAATGAGCGCGACCTGATTGCCGCGGCCGGCCTCGACGTGACGATCGAGCGCGTTGTAGCAGGTGTTGACCATCCCGCCGGCGTACCAGCGGTAGAACGGGGCCCGGCTCGAATCGAGAACCTTGTCCCACTTCTTGAACCAGTGGATGCCTTCGGCGGCCTCAGCCCAGTAGGCCTCCGGATCGCGTTGCCAGTCGGCATAGACCTGATCGTAGCGGCTGGACATGGCCTCTCCCCTCGCCTTCGCGATTTTCGCGCATTTTCCGCCGCGACCGGCGGCGCCGCCAAAGAAACAACTCGGCCGGCGCGCTTGTCAAGCAAGCGCGGCCCGGTGCCAGTCCTTTCCGCCGCGGGGCCGTTGTAAGCGGGCGGCGCTTCGCCTAGTTTCGCGCCGGCAGGCAGCGGCGGGAGGCAGGCGATGGCCGGCACGATCTACGACAGCGGGCTCGACAAGAACGCGGCCAACTACCAGCCGCTCACGCCCTTGGGCTTCATCGAGCGCACCGCCGCCACCTTTCCCGACTTGACCGCCGTCGTTCACGGCGAGACCCGCTACAGCAACGCCCAGTTCTTCGCCCGGTCGCGGCAGCTCGCGAGCGCGCTCCGCGCGCGCGGCATCGGCTTGGGCGATACCGTCGCCGCGGTCGCCGCCAACACCCCGGCGATGCTCGAGTGCCATTACGGCGTGCCGGCGACCGGCGCCGTGCTCAATCCCATCAACACCCGGCTCGACGCGTCGACCATTGCCTTCATCCTCGAACACGCCGAG
This sequence comes from Rhizobium sp. Q54, assembly GCA_945903685.1. GTDB lineage: Bacteria > Pseudomonadota > Alphaproteobacteria > SHVV01 > SHVV01 > SHVV01. Next base: position 11,338 of record CAMDOQ010000007.1, on the reverse strand, counting down.
GCCAAGGTTCTGCTGGTCGACCGCGAGTTCAGCGCTGTAGTCAAGGAAGCGCTCGCGCGCTCGAAACAAAAACCGCTCGTGATCGACATCGACGACGCGCTGGCACCGCCCGGCGAGCGGTTGGGCGTCGCCGACTACGAATCCTTCATCGCCCAGGGCGACCCTGACTTCCCGTGGCAGCCGCCGGCCGACGAATGGCAGGCGATCTCGCTCAACTACACCTCGGGCACGACCGGGAATCCGAAGGGCGTCGTCTACCACCACCGCGGTGCCTACTTGAACGCGGTCTCGAACCTCCTGGTCTGGCACATGCCGGCGCACCCGGTGTATCTGTGGACGCTGCCGATGTTCCATTGCAACGGCTGGTGCTTCCCGTGGTCGATCACGCTCAACGCCGGAACCCACGTGTGTCTTCGCAAAGTCGAGGCCGGCGCCATCTACCGCGCCTTCGCCGAGGACAAGGTCACGCATTTCTGCGGCGCGCCGGTCGTCTTGCAGACGCTGATCAACGCCCCCTCGCAGCTGAAGCGCCGGATCGACCATAAGATCGAGGGCATGACCGCGGCGGCGCCGCCGCCGCCCTCCGTGCTGCAGGCGATGGAGCGCGAAGGCATCCAGCTCACCCATGTCTACGGCCTGACCGAAACCTACGGGCCGGCGGTGGTGAGCGCGTGGCACGGCGAATGGGACGCGCTCGACGAAGCAGCGCGCGCCAAGATCAAGTCGCGCCAGGGCGTACGCTACCCGATGCTCGAGGCGTTGATGGTGGCGGATGCCAAAACGCTCGAACCGGTGCCGCGCGACGCGGTGACCATGGGCGAGGTGTTCTTCCGCGGCAATATCGTCATGCGCGGCTACCTCAAGAACCCGAAGGCATCGGATGAAGCGTTCAAGGGCGGTTGGTTCCACTCCGGCGATCTCGGCGTCTGGCACCCCGACGGCTATATCGAGCTCAAGGACCGGTCGAAGGACATCATCATTTCAGGCGGCGAGAACATCTCGACCATCGAGGTCGAGAGCGTGCTCTACCGCCATCCGGCGGTGCTCGAAGCCGCGGTGGTGGCGCGCCCCGACGCGACGTGGGGCGAGACCCCGTGCGCGTTCGTGACCTTGAAACCCGAGGCCAAGGACGTCACCGCCGACGACATCATCGCCTTCTGCCGCGCCAACCTGGCGCACTTCAAGGCCCCGAAGACCGTCGTCTTCGCCGACCTGCCGAAGACCTCGACCGGGAAGGTGCAGAAGTACGTGCTGCGCGACCGCGCTAAGTCGCTCTGAACGCGCGCCGGGCCACCGCCGGATCGAGCCCGGCGCCGACCGCGACCGCGACCAACGCCCGCCGGTTCGCCGGATCGAGCGCGATGCCGGCACTCCGGCAATACGCCACCAAGCTCGCGCCGATCGCGCTCGCCGGCGCGCTCGGCATGCGCTGGGCCGTCGCGGCGAGGGCGGTTACGATTCGCGCCTGCGCGATCCGTTCGGCCGCGAGTTCGGCCGCGAGGATCCGGAGCCGGAGCGCATCGCTTCCCGCATTGGGACGTGCGCCGGCCCCGGCCTTGAGCGCGCGCCGCACCCGACGCAGCGCGTGGACCACGTCGCGGTTCCAGACGGCGAGCGCCCGGCGAGCGCGCCCGAACGCCGCGACCGACAGTCGGCCGCGGCCGCTCGCGCCCCACCAGCACGCCAGCAACACGAGATTGACGTCGGCGCCAGCGCGATCCTGGAGGGCGAGGCAGGCGCGCGCGACGCCCGCCCGGCCGTAAAGGCGAAATGCATAGCGCGCGAACGCGCGTTCGCTCGGGCGCGAGGCTTGACGGACCCGCATATCGGCTTACTCGCCCACTCGTTGCCCTGCTATGATAAGCGCGACCACAGAGAAACGCAGGACCCATGGCACGCAAGGACTTGCAAGCGAAACTCAGCGGCCTCAAGACCGAACATCGCGACCTCGATCAAGCGATCGCCGCCCTCTCCGACAAGAACCGGAGCGACGAAATGCAGCTGGCGCGGCTCAAGAAGCGCAAGCTCGCGCTCAAAGACGAGATTGCCAAGATCGAGAAGCAGGGGTCGGCGCGCTAAACCGCCGGCGCCACGACGCCGGCTAGTTGCCGTTCTTCATCGCCTGCTTGCGCTTGTACATGGCGCGGTCGGCCTCGGCCAACGCCTTACTGGCGTCGTCACCCGGCCGGAACGTGTGAACGCCGAACGCAACAGCGAGCTTGATCGGCGTTCCCTCCCACTCGAACGGCGCCGCGGCGATCGCATCAGCCAAGGACTCGGCCTTCTCGACCGCCTTGTCGGCATCGGACTGCGCGAGGATCACGCCGAACTCGTCGCCGCCCAGGCGGCCGACCACGTCGGACTCGCGGATCTGTTCGGTGATCGTCTCAGCGATCTTCAACAGCGCGCCGTCGCCGGCCGCGTGGCCGTGGGTGTCGTTGATGATCTTCAGATTGTTTACGTCGAAGTAGATCAGGCTGGCGCCGCCGCCATAGCGCTCGGTGAACGACATCACCTTGGACAGTTCGCGCACGAACGCGCGCCGGTTGGCGAGCGGGGTCAGGGTGTCCTGGTCGGCCTCGCGTTCGAGTTCGGCGAGACGGGCGCGGGTGCGGTTGAGATCGCGCCGGAGCTCCTCGACTTCGCGCATCAGCGTCATCAACGCGGTGCGGACCTTGGCGGTGAGCTCGGTCTCGGGCACCCCCATGATCGACATGGTATCGGCGACCGCCGACGCAGCGCCCGACGCCGACCGTTCGACGTTGTCGGCCGCGTCGCTCCGCGCCCCCGGCTTGACCTTGCCAGTGCGGGCGATCTCCGCGTAGCGCGGCGTTCCCCCGATTTTCATCGACCCCTCGTCGTACGGACGATCGTCGCGCCCGATCATGACCGGCGCGTTGGACCGAAGTGTAGCATAGGACCCCGGCCACGGTAGGCATCGCCCGCCTCGCCGCGAAGAAGGTACCGAGCTGTGACGGCGATCACGGATCGTTGCAGCCGCGCTCGCGCTGCCTATAATCGGCGCCTTTTTCGGAGGGAGTCATGAACGATCGCACGCCGCTGGTTGGCATCTTGATGGGCAGCCAGTCCGACTGGGAAACGATGAAACACGCGTCGTCGACGCTCGACGAACTCGGCGTCGCCAACGAGGCGCGCATCATCTCGGCGCACCGCAAGCCGAAGCGTTTGACCGAATACGTGACTGGCGCCCGCGAGCGCGGCCTGCGCGTCCTGATCGCCGGCGCCGGCGGCGCCGCGCATTTGCCCGGGGTCGTGGCCGCGCAGACGTCGCTGCCGGTGTTCGGCGTGCCGATGGAGAGCGGCGCGCTCAAAGGCATGGATAGCCTGCTCTCGATCGTGCAGATGCCGGGGGGCGTGCCGGTCGGAACGCTGGCGATCGGCAAGGCGGGGGCCGTCAACGCCGCCATCATCGCCGCGCAAGTGCTAGGGCTGGCCGACGCCAAGATCGCCGCCGCCGTCGCCGCCTGGCGCGAAGCTCAGGCCGCCAAACTCGCCGAGATCCCGACCGGCTGATCCCCGCTAGGACCGCCGCGGGAACGGTCCGCGTCGGGCGAGCAGTTCGCCGATCGCGCTCAGGCGCTGCGTGGCGCGGCCCCGCCAAGTCTGGATGCTCATGACGTCGGCGATGCGGCGGTCGAGGAACCGCCACGTTGCTTCGTTCGCGGCCGAGTTGTCGACCAGCCAATAAGCGAGGGTCGTCGTGTAGACGCCGGCGAGCAGCGCCCGCTTGGAGTAGTAGTTGAAATCGGTCGCGGTATCGCCGGCAGCCCGCCACATGAGATCGACGGTGCGGGCGATCGCGCGCGCACCGGCCAGCGCTTGACCCGGCGCGGCGTAGTACGCGACGGCGCGGCCGGCGGCTTCGCGATGCGGCCGACACAATTCGAGCCGGGTCTTGACCGCGAGCGCGATCCGCTCGCGGATCTTGAGCTTGGCGAGCTGGGCGGGAGCGAGCGCCTCGACCATGCGCCGGTCGAGGTCGTCGTTGAACAAGGCGATCAAGTCGGCGGGTCCGCGCGGGAACGCCCGCGCCGCGACGCCGGCGGCGTAGCCGCAATCGCGCGCCGCGGCGGCGAGCGCCTTGCCGGTCCAGCCGTCGAACGCGACGTGCGTCAGCGCCCGCGCCAGCAGCGCGCGCCGCTCGGCGGCCAAGTAGTCGCCGTCACTCTTTTTCTTGGTCGTTTTCCGGGTCGGCTTCGCCATCACCCAAGCCTTCTGTTTCGTCCAAGCCTTCCGCTGCCGCGAAGTGTTTCCACTCCGAGGTGAACACCAATTTCGCCATGTCGTTCATCTGCATCGGATAGAGGACGCCCGCCAGGTGATCGCACTCGTGCTGCACGACGCGGGCGTGGAAGCCGCGGGCTTCACGCTCGATCTTCTGCCCGTCCGGGCCGAGCGCGCGGTAGCCGATGTGGGCCGGGCGCGCCACCGCGCCGCGCAAGCCCGGTACCGACAAACAGCCTTCCCATCCCTCTTCCAAACTTTCGCCGAGCACGGTAACGACCGGGTTGATCAGGATGGCGAGGTCCTTGTCGCGGAGGTCGTCGGGGCGGGCCGCGTCCTCGGGCGTATAGAGCATTACGATTTTCACCGACTCATAGACCTGCGGCGCGGCGATGCCGACGCCCTCGGCGTCGACCATGGTCTCGAACATATCGGCGATCAGCCGCGCGACTTCGGGTGCGGTCGGATCGACTACCAGCGCGGTCGGCTGGCGCAGCACCGGGTGGCCCATGCGGGCGATCTTGCGGATAGCCATGATGCAGGGACTATAGGTCGCACCGGCCCCGCTTCCAAACCGGTTCAGCCGAACAGGAAGCGGCCGACGATGCGATGCGGCGCGAGCGCCAATGCCCCGGCGACGATCAACCCGGAGCAGGTGCCGATCATCCACGCGGCGTGCGCGCGGCGGTTGCCGCGGCGAATCATGACCACGCCGACCGCGACCAGGGTCCACACGTGTGCGAGGGCGTGCCCTTGGCGCGGATCAGCATGACGATCCCGAGCGGGAACGCGATCAGGGCCGTGGCCAGGTGGAGTGCGATCGCGATGGTCGTCACCGTCACAGCGCCTGCAGGATGCCCTCGACGACTTTCTTGGCGTCGCCGAACAGCATCATCGTGTTCGGGCGATAAAACAGATCGTTGTCGATACCGGCATAGCCGGGGGCGAGGCTGCGCTTGACGAACAGCACGGTGCGCGCGCGTTCGACGTCCAGGATCGGCATGCCGTAGATCGGGCTCTTGGGGTCGGTCTTGGCGGCCGGGTTGGTGATGTCGTTGGCGCCGATCACGAACGCGACGTCGGTCTGGGCGAAGTCGTTGTTGATGTCCTCGAGCTCGGCCACTTCCTCGTAGGGCACGTTGGCCTCGGCCAACAGCACATTCATGTGCCCGGGCATGCGCCCGGCGACCGGGTGAACCGCGTAGCGGACGCGGGCGCCCGAGCCGGCGAGCGCCTTCGCCATCTCGCGCACCGCATGCTGCGCCTGCGCCACCGCCATGCCGTAGCCGGGGATGACGATCACGGTCTTCGCCGCCTTCAGGATGAAGGCCGCGTCCTCGGCGCTGCCGGCCTTGGCCGGCCGCTCGCCGGCTTTGACGGTGGTGCCGGTCTCGACGCCGAAGCCGCCAAGGATCACGCTCACGAACGAGCGGTTCATGGCGCGGCACATGATGTAGGAGAGGATCGCGCCCGACGATCCGACCAGCGCCCCGGTCACGATCAGCGCCGTGTTCTCGAGCGTGAACCCGATCCCCGCGGCAGCCCAGCCGGAATATGAATTTAACATAGACACCACGACCGGCATGTCGGCGCCGCCGATCGGGACGATCAGCAAGACGCCAAGGACGAAGGCAAGCGCGATCATGACGAGGTAGGCGCTGCCGTCCTGGGTCGCGGCGAATTCGACCCCGAGCGCGACCAGCGCCAAACCCAGCAGCAGGTTGAGCCAGTGCTGGCCGGGGAACACGAGCGGCGCGCCGGTGACCAGCTCCTGGAGCTTCGCGAACGCAACGATCGAGCCCGAAAACGTGATCGCGCCGATCGCGGCACCGATCGCCATCTCGATTCGCGACGCCACCTTGATCGCACCGGGTGCGCCGATCCCGAACGCGTCGGGGGCGTAGAACGCGGCGATCGCGACCAGCACCGCCGCCAATCCGACCAGACTGTGGAACGCCGCCACCAGTTGCGGCATCGCCGCCATCTGGATGCGGCGCGCGGCCACGGTGCCGATGCCGCCGCCCGCGACCAGCGCGACCAGGATCATGTCGTAGCCCAGGACTCCGGGCTCGGCCAAGGTGGTGGCGACCGCGATCACCATCCCGGCGATGGCGTAAACGTTGCCGCGGCGCGCCATCGCCGGCGAGGACAGCCCGCGCAGCGCCATGATGAAGAGGATCGAGGCCCCGAGGTAGGCGAGCGCGGCGACGTCGGCGGTCATGGCCGGCTCACTTCCGCCGGAACATGTCGAGCATGCGCTGGGTCACGAGAAAACCGCCGAAGATATTGATCGCCGCCAGGAACACGGCGATCAGCCCGAGCGCCTTGGCGAGCGACCACGCGGCCGGGCCGGCCGCGATCAGCGCGCCGACGATGATGACGCTCGAGATCGCGTTGGTAACCGCCATCAACGGCGTGTGCAGCGCCGGCGTTACGCTCCATACCACGTAGTAGCCGACGAAGACCGCGAGCACGAAGATCGAGAGCCGGAACACGAACGGATCGACCGCCATCGTTTCCATCACTAGCACCCGCCGCCGTCGATTTGTCGGTCGGCCTCATCCTTCGACAAGCTCAGGATGAGGCCTAATGAAAGGCCCTCATGGTGAGCTTGTCGAACCATGAGGGTGGGCTCCGAATCGGCGAGTCCTGGCACTAGGCAACTCCCGTGAATTGCGGATGGACGATCTGGCCGTCGCGGGCGAGCAGCATGCCGCGCACGATCTCGTCGTCCCAGTCGATCTTGATCGCCTTGGTCGCCTTGTCGGTGAGCCAGGTGAGGAGGTTGAGGACGTTGCGGGCATAGAGGTTCGAGGCATCGATCGGCAGCAGGCTCGGTAAGTTGTGGGGCGCGATGATGCGGACGCCGCCGGCCTCGACCGTTTCGCCGATCCGCGAGAGCTCGCAGTTGCCGCCGGACGCGGCAGCCAAGTCGACGATCACCGAGCCGGGCTTGAGTACGGCGACCATCGCGGCGGTGATCAGCACCGGCGCGCGCCGGCCCGGGATCAGGGCCGAGCAGATGACGATGTCGTTGACCTTGAGCGCCTCGGCGATCAGGCGGTTCTGATGGCGCTGGTAGGCGTCGCTCATCTCGCGGGCGTAGCCGTCGGTCTCCTTGATCATCTCTTCCATCGGCGGCACCTCGATGAAGGAACCGCCCAGGCTCTCGACTTCCTCCTTGACCGCGGCGCGGACGTCGAACGCCGAGGCGACCGCGCCCAGGCGGCGCGCGGTCGCGATCGCCTGCAAGCCGGCGACTCCGGCGCCGAGCACGAGGACGCGCGCCGGCGCGATGGTACCGCCGGCGGTCATCATCATCGGAAACGCGCGCGGAAACTCGTGCGCCGCGGCGAGCACGGCCTTGTAGCCAGCCAGGTTCGACTGCGAGGTCAAGCCGTCCATCGCCTGAGCGCGCGAAATCCGCGGGATATGGTCGAGCGCGAACGCGGTGACGCGGCGGGCGGCGTAGAGCGCGAGGTGGGCCGGGTAGTCGCGGGGCTGCAGCATGCCGATCAGGACCGCGCCGTCTTTCATCGGCTCGATCTCGTCGGGCCCGCCTTCGGCCGCAGTCAAGGGCGGGCGGACGCGAAGGAGGACGTCGGCTTGCGCGGCGAGGCTCGCGAAGTCGGGCGCGATGCTGGCGCCGGCCGCCGCATAAGCCTCGTCGGCGATATAGGCGCCGAGCCCGGCGCCGCGTTCGACCGCAACGGCGTAGCCGAGCTCGATGTATTTGCGGATGCTCGCCGGGGTCGCGGCGACGCGGTGCTCGTGCGGACGCGCTTCCTTGGCAACGCCGATTTTCATGCGATCGACGTTACCAGGGACGCATCTGGTGCGGCAGCCTTAGAGCAGGAAGAGCGCGAGCAGACCGACGACGATCACGGAGAGAATCGTGCCCCACTTGACGAGGCCCGCAAACACTTCCCACGTTTCGACGTTTTGCTGAATGTCCATGATGCGTGCGCCTGTTCTTTTCTGCCGGATGCTCTGCTCGGAACCGGTCGCCACTATAGCAAAGGCGAATTGCCGTTCCAAAGAGCAAAGGCGAATTACCGTTCAGGAGCAACGGCGAAGGCGCGATCAGCGTGGCGCCGGACGGCGGCGCGCGATCACGACCAACCCGCTCGCGACGATCGCGAGCGCACCGGTGACGGTCCAGAGATCGGGCACGGTGTCGAACACGACGATGCCGATCACGACCGACCAGGCGATGTGAACGTAATTGACCGGCGCCAGTTTCGAGGCTTCCTCGTGCTGGAACGCTTTGATGACGAGTACGTGACCGAACCCCGAGAAGACGCCGAGGCCAGCCATCAGCATCCAGCCCTCGAGATCGGCGCCGGTCCAGTCGAACGGCGCGATCAGCGAGGCGACCACGGTGCCGACCACGGGCGTATAGAGCGCGGTAGTGATCGTAGTTTCGGAGCCGCCGAGGCGCCGGGTGAGGATTTGGAAGAGCGCGTAGGCAAACGCGGTGACCAACGCAGCCGAGGCCGCCCAGTGGAGGACCCCCAAACCCGGGCGCATGATGACGAGGACGCCGGCGAAGCCGGCGACCACCGCGAGCCACTTGCGGGCGTCGATCTTCTCGCCGAGGAGCGGCGCCGACAGCGCGGTCACGATCAGGGGCGCGAGGTAGACGATCGAGACCGCCTCGGCGAGCGGAACGTGGCGGAGCGCGATAAACATGCCGCCGGTCGCGAGCAACTGGAGGAGCGAACGGAAAATCTGAAGCCCCGGCCGCGCGGTCGCGAGCGAGCGGACCAGCCCGGCGCGGATGGCGAACGGCAGCACCAGCACGAGGTGGAAGAAGAACCGCGCCCAGATCAACTGCCCGATCGGATAGCGCTGCGAGAGGTACTTCACCACCGCCTCGAGCACGCCAAACATGACGATCGCGGCGATCAGGTAGGCGATGCCCAAGAGCGGGCGGCGCGGACGGTTGGTCTGGGCAAGCACGGGCGCGGTCATGGCGGAAGGCATCCGCCGGACGGCGGGCGGCTCCGATTAGAGCACGATTAGGGTGGGTGGGGACAAGCGCCGGGGTCGCGGCGCTTCGAGAGCTTTAGGACCGAGGTGAATGGCTTCCCGTGACCCGAGGTTTGATTCGAAACGTACTGGCCACTACGACATGGCTTCAAGAGCAAACCGCGAAATTAGTGGGCTCCTCGACGGTGCTCAGACCTTTGCGAAGCGCGCGGAATGCGGGGTTGCGATCATTGCTCGGAAGCTTGGATCGGACGTTGATCGCCTTGACCGCGATGCGCCCTGATTTCGGCGTGGCGCGTCAGCGCCTGCCGACCGCAAGGTCCATCGCTCACGTGCGATGACGCGCCTGCCAAACGAGCTTCGCTTCGTCTTGGCAGATTTTCCTGAGGGCTTTGATTGTTGGTTTCTGTGGGTTCGACCATTTGGTGAGGTTGAGGGGTGGCTGGCCTTCCTCAATCAGTTGAGTCTCAAGCCGATCGACGTTCCCATCGAAGGGGAAGATCGAATACTCCAAGTTCGAACGCATCCAAGCGCTCAACTGCCGCTCACCTTCATCCGTGAATCGGTAGTTTCGATAGTTTGTGGGTGAGGTTCCTGGCGCACGAGGCATGGCCGACAAACGCAGGTCGGCTTTGAGAATCGCACCAAGGCTCCGCCGCGGAGTATGGAAGCCACTGTGCTTGGCCTTGAAATGGTTGCGTTTCTCAAGATCAATCGACTGGCCGATGTAGACGAGGCCACTCGGCGGCAAATTGACTCCAGGCAACCCATCGCACCGTTTCAGAAATAAGGCGTAAACACCGGGTACAGGCCGGGCCGGAATATCGGCAACAGAAGAGCGACTTTCTGTCAGGAAGCGCAGCGCGCTTATTGCTAGTTCGCCCACTGGTGATGCCTCGACCTCTATCCGCCATCCACGCTAAACGCTCTTGGGCTCCGTTAGGTCGTCCAGAAACTCCGACGCCGGTTCGACGGCCGTGATCAGCAGGTGATCCCGGGCGCGGGTGCAGGCGACGTAGAGAAGATGGCGCTCGGTGTCGTAGACCTCCTGCAAGTCGGCATCGTCGCCGACGGTCTCGATCCGATCCTGGAGCGGCAGGATTTCGTCGTCGCAGGCCATCACGGCGACGGCGCGGAACTCCAGGCCTTTGGCGAGATGCATCGTGCCGATCGAGACGTGGCCGGTCGCGGTCGCGACGTGTTCATCCAGAACCTTGAACGCAAAGCCCGACGCCTTCACGGCAGCCTCCGCGCGCACGAGTTGCGCCGGAGAGCGGACGAAAACGCCGAACTCGTGCGCCTGCACCCCTTCCCCGGCGCGCGCGGACAGCCAATCCGCGACCGCTTTTGTCTCCTCGGCCTCGCTGGCCGCGACGCGGATGGCGGGCGGCGGACCATTGAAGACCGAGATCGTATCGCGGCGGCATTCGGTGTTGCCGTCAACGTCGGTCACTTCGGGGCCGAGCAATCGGTCGGCTTGCGTGCGGATTTGGTGCGAGGTGCGGTAGTTGACGCGGAGATTGCGGGATCGCCCGCGAACGTCCACGCCCAACGACTTCCAGGAGAAAGGTTGCTGGAATATCCGCTGGCCAAGGTCGCCCGCAAAAAACAGCGCGTTGGGGCGATTCGCGCCGAGCGCGGCGAAGAAACGCAAATGGGCAATCCCGATGTCCTGCGCTTCGTCCACCACGGCGAAGTCGAAGGACGGCTTCTTTCCTTGCGTTAGCTCCGCCGCCAAGGCATTGAACAGGCCTGCCTGCGTCGCGAGCTTACGGCCCTTGAGAGCGGCGATCACCCGCCCGAAAATAGACCACAAGATAGTCCGTTGCGCTTCTGGCAGCCTGGTTTTGCGACCGAGCCGGGCGACATCGCGATAAGCCTCCCAGCCTTGTAGCTGCCAGGCATCGACGATCTGCTCCCATTCCGTGACCAGGAAATGCAGGCTGAACTTGTTGTCCGTCGTCAGATGATTTGGCTCAGATTGCGGGTCCGATTAGCGGAGTGCCTGGCTCGTCCTGGTGTTGATGTTAAGCGGCGATCTTGCGGTGCTGCAAGCGCCGATGTTCGATGGTCTGTCGCTTGATCCTTTCGCGCTGTTTGA
>CAMDOQ010000006.1 GCA_945903685.1 Rhizobium sp. Q54 | reverse complement strand
GAGCCCGATCCCGGCGAAACCCGGCGCATGCAGGTTGCCTGTTTCGTAAAGCCCGGCGAGCGGCAGGCACCAGAGCACGGTGGCGCCGGTCGCGCGCGCCTGGGCCGCGGCCACGATCCGCGCTGCCAGCGCCGCGGCCAGGCCCAGCCCGGCACCGGCATCGGCGGCCGCGATGTCGTGGAGCGCGCCGAGCGCGAGCCCGCCGCCCAAGCTCGCATCGATGGCGGGGGCTCCCAACACCGCCGCCCGCTCGATCATGCCAGCGCCAAGACTCTGACGTTCGATCCGCGCCACTTCGGTGCGGGTAGCGGCGAGCCGGTCCGCCATGGGACCGAGCGGAGGCGGAGGGATGCTTAAGCTAGCCGGGGGTACGACACCCTCGGGGTATGTCCGCAACATGGGAAATCCATCCTGACGGCCGGACGGAGCACCTTCCGGTCGTTCTCTCTTTGTTCGTTCTTGTTTTGTTCTAGTAGGAACCGGCGCCTGAGTCAAGCCACCGCCATCAGGCCGTCGGCCGCACCAGCCGCGGCACCGTTGCGCTCGCGACCACGGCCACAGCCATCGCCACGACTACCGCCCAGACCACGGCGCTCCAGCTATCCGGCCGCGCTACACCCAGGAACACCATTGTCAAAAAGAGCGGTACATCGAGAAAGTGAGTGAAGGTCAAAAGCTGCTGGGCCCGCGCCGCCTCGAGTTCAGGCGTAAAGCGGCCGGCCGCGACGGCATCGCGCGTCAAGCGCCGGACGCGGCCGAAGTAGAACCGGGTCACGGTATTGCCTTCGACGAACTCGAACACATAGAGCGCGGCCATGCCGCCGATCCACGGTTCGGCGAAGGCCGCCCAGCCGTCATAATAGGAAGCGACCAGCGCAACGCCGGTCAATCCGACCACGACCGCGCCGGGGACGACGAGGCCGCTGTAGAAAATGCGGATGCTCTTCACGAGCTCGGCAAAAATGCCGAGATCGCTTTGCCGGCGGGTGCGTACCTCGGCGACCAACACCGCGAGCAGGCCGCCGCCCAAGACGATGACCGCAACGACGTGAAGGAAACGCAACGCCTCGACCGACATGTTCGCCTCCGCCGCTCCCGGCCTCGATCGGACGAAAGAGTAGACCAACCGCTCGAGATCGAACACGATCCTCGCATGTACCTCTACGATGCCCTGATCGCGCGCCATCTGCGCCATCCGCGCGGCCTGCTCGGCCGCCGCGTCGCGCGGCAGATGAACGATGCCAATCTGCCGCTCTACGCGCTCGCGCTCGGGCAACTGTCGCTGGACCCGGCCGCGCACATCCTCGACATCGGCTTCGGCGGCGGGCCGGCGTTTCGGATCATGGCCGAGCGCGTACCGGCGGGGATCGTTTATGGCGTCGATGCCTCGGCCACCATGCTGAAAGCAGCCGAGCGCGCCCACGCCGACTTGATCGCCAAGCGCCGCCTCGCGATTCTCCCCGGCGATTTCGCGAGGCTTCCGTTCCAGGCCGAGCGGATCGACGCCGCGGTCACCGTCAACACGATCTACTTCTGGCCCGATCCGGCCGTTCCGCTTCGCGAGGCGGCGCGCGTCCTGAAGCCGGGCGGCCGCTTGGCGATCGCGTTTCGACTGCCGGGCGGCGCCCAGCTCGCCAAGTTCGAACGGTTGGGCTTCCTCTACCGGACGACCGCGGAGGTCGCGGCGCTGATGGTTTCGGCCGGCTTCGACCATCCCGCCGTCGCGACCGGGGAAGGCCGCACCGTCCCCTTCTTCAGCGTCGCCGCGAGCAAAGCGACATGATCCACACCGCGCCGTCCGCCCGCTCGATCCTGGCGCAGATCGGCAACACGCCGATGGCCGAGGTGACGCGGATCGATACCGGCCGCTGCCGACTGTTCGTCAAGCTCGAGAACCAGAACCCGGGCGGTTCGATCAAGGACCGGATCGGGCTCGCGATGATCGAGGCCGCCGAGCGCGACGGCCGCCTGCAGCCGGGCGGCACCATCATCGAAGCCACCGCCGGCAACACCGGGCTCGGACTCGCGCTGGTGTCGGCGCAAAAGGGCTACCGCCTGATCCTGGTCGTGCCCGACAAAATGAGTCGGGAGAAGATCCAGCACCTCGAAGCCTTGGGCGCCGAGGTCCGGATCACGCGCTCCGACGTCGTCAAGGGCCACCCCGCCTATTATCAGGACATGGCGGCGCGGCTCGAACGCGAGATCGACGGCGCGTTCTGGGTCAACCAATTCGCCAATCCCAGCAACCCACGCACGCACGAGCAAAGCACCGGCCCTGAAATCTGGGCGCAGATGGAAGGCGCGCTCGATGCGGTGGTGGTCGGCGTCGGTTCGGGCGGCACCCTCACCGGCCTCGGCCGCTACTTCAAGCGGGTCGCGCCTGACGTGCGCATGGTGCTCGCCGACCCCAAGGGCTCGGTGCTGGCCGATCTGGTCAAGAACGGCCGCATGGGAACCGCCGGCGCGTGGCTGGTCGAAGGCATCGGCGAAGATTTCGTGCCCGACAACTGCGACCTTGCGCTGGTCGCCGAGGCCCACACGATCGACGACGCCGAAGCGTTCGCCACCGCGCGCGAGCTCTTGCTGCGCGAGGGCATTTTCGGCGGCTCCTCCACCGGAACCCTGGTCGCCGCCGCGCTCCGTTACTGCCGGGCGCAGACCTCGCCCAAGCGGGTGGTGACGCTGGCGCCGGACTCGGGCAACAAGTATCTCTCCAAGATGTACAACGACTATTGGATGATCGATCAGGGCTTCCTCAAGCGCGAAACCCACGGCGATCTCCGCGACCTGATCGGCCGACCGGCGGCGGAAGGGGCCGTCGTTTCGGTCGAGCCCGGCGACAGCTTGCTGTTTGCGCATGCCCGCATGCAACTCTATGACCTCAGCCAATTGCCGGTGCTCGAAAAGGACCGGCTGGTCGGGATCATCGATGAATCGGACCTGTTGCTCGCGATCTATCGGCACGAGGACAATTTCAAAGCGCCGGTGCGCGACTTCATGACGCAGCGCCTCGAGGTGGTCGGGCCCAGCGATCCGCTCGATACCGTGATCGCGATCCTCCGCGCCGACCGGATCGCCATCGTCGTCGACCGCGATGCGTTCTTGGGCCTCGTCACCAAGACCGACCTTCTCGCTTACCTCCGCCGCAAGGTGCGCTGATGGCCGACACCAAGAACCGTCCCGGTTTCGCGACTCGGGTCATTCACGCCGGCCAGTCGCCCGATCCCACCACCGGCGCGATCATGACACCGATCTACGCGACCTCGACCTACGTCCAGGAGAGCCCCGGCGTCCATAAGGGCTACGAATACGCACGCAGCCAGAACCCGACCCGCGCCGCGTTCGAAGCGTGCGTCGCCGATCTCGAAAACGGCGTTGCCGGTTTCGCGTTCGCCTCCGGTCTTGCCGCGGAGGCGACCGTGCTCGATCTGCTACCGGCCGGCGCGCACGTGGTTGCCATGGACGATCTCTATGGCGGGACGCGGCGCTTGTTCGAGCAGGTCCGCGCCCGAAGCGCGAATCTCAGCTTCGCATTCGTCGACCTGACCGACGCCGCCGCGCTCGAAGGCGCGATCACGGACGCGACCAAGCTGGTGTGGGTCGAGACCCCAACCAATCCCCTGCTCCGTCTGGTCGATCTTTCGGCGATCGCCGCGATCGCGCGCCGGCGCGGCCTGATCAGCGTCTGCGACAACACCTTCGCCTCGCCCTATGTGCAACGGCCCCTCGACCACGGGTTCGACATTGTCGTTCACTCGACCACCAAGTACCTGAACGGCCACTCCGACATGATCGGCGGCGTCGCGGTCGTGCGCGAGCGGGGCGAGATCGCCGAACGGCTCAAGTTCCTGCAGAACGCAGTCGGTGCGATCGCCGGGCCGTTCGACAGTTTCCTGGCGCTCCGCGGCGTCAAGACGCTGGCGCTCCGGATGGAGCGCCACTGCGCGAACGCTCAAGCGATCGTCGCGTTTCTCGCCCAGCATCCCAAGGTTGCGACGGTCTACTACCCCGGCCTCGCCTCGCACCCGCAGCACGCCCTGGCACAACGCCAGATGCACGGTTTCGGCGGCATGGTGACTGCGGTGCTCAAAGGTGGCCTCGCCCCCGCGCGCCGGTTCCTCGAACGCTGCGAGATTTTCGCGCTCGCAGAAAGTTTGGGTGGGGTCGAGAGCCTGATCGAACATCCGGCGATCATGACCCATGCCTCGGTACCGCCTGCCGTGCGCGCGACGCTCGGGATCGGGGACGGTTTGGTGCGGCTTTCGGTCGGGGTCGAGGACGTCGACGACCTGATCGCCGACCTCCGCCACGCACTCGCTTAGCGTCCAAGGGTTGCCGCCATGGCCGCTTCGAGTGCCGCCGGCGATCTCACCGACGCGCTGATCTCCCGCGGCGCGTTTCAGCGACACATAGATCGCCAAAGGTAAAGGCCGGACGGCGCCGTACTTCGTGGCCGTCGGTATAAGACCGGCGCCGCACGAGGATGCGGCCAGGATCGCGAGTCGTTACGGAATTTTTTCCCTCAGGGCCGCCGCCTTGCCCAGCTCCGCCGCAATCGCCTCAGCCAACTCGGCGACCCGGAACGGCTTACTCAACATCGGCAAGTCGGCGGGCAGATCGGCGGGCCGCATCGCATTGCTGGAAAACCCCGACATCAGCAAAGCGGGTACCGGCCGTGCCCGCATGATCGCGGCTCGCGCGACCTCAAATCCGTTGATGCCCCCCGGCAAAACGATATCGGTGAGTACCAGCGCGATGTCCTTGTCGTCCGCCAACGCTTTCAAAGCCGACGGACCGTCGCCGACGAGGATTGCTTCGTAGCCGATCGTTGGCAGCAGATCGGTGAGGAGTTGGCGGCCATCGGCATTGTCCTCGACCACGAGGATGCGCTCGCGGTGTCCAACGACCACTCCGCCATTCACGGCTTTGGGATCATCGGACGAAACTGACGCGGAAACCGGCAAGAAAATCTTCACCGTCGTGCCGTAGCCGAGCTCGCTGTAAATCCGCGCGATCCCGCCGGTCTGACGCGCGAAGCCGTATACTATGCTGAGGCCGAGCCCCGTACCGTCTCCCGTCTCCCTGGTCGTGAAGAACGGTTCGAACGCGCGCTCGCGGACCTCACGGGGCATTCCCGTGCCATTGTCGGTGACCGCAATCATGCAGTATCGCCCGGGCGGCATTTCGCCATTGTCCGATAAAACCCCACCGTCGAAGTCGACGACCGACGTCTCGATGACGACCATCCCGCCCTTCGGCATGGCGGCGCGGCTGTTCAAGCAGAGATTGAGTATGACTGAGTCAAGTTGCCCCGCGTCGATGTCGCAGCGTGTATCTCCGGCGTCCAGTTTCAATCGTATCTCGATGGTTTCGCCCAAAGTCCCTTTGAGCAGTGTCGTCATTTCCTGGATGCGTGTGTCGACATTCGTCGGCTCGATACTGAGCGGCTGCTGACGCGCAAACGCCAAGAGCCGCCGCGTCAAGGCCACACCGCGCTGCGCTGCCTTGATCGCGCGATCGACGAAGACGTCGCTCTCGCCCGAGACGCCGGCGCGCAGCGTCATTAAGTCGAGGTTCCCGACGATAATTCCGAGCAAGTTGTTGAAGTCGTGAGCGATTCCCCCAGTTAGCTGACCCATCGCCTCCATCTTTTGCGCTTGGCGAAGCTGGTGGTTGAGGGCATTGAGTTCCGTCATGTCGCGGACAATCGCCGCGACAAAGTCGCCGGCATTCGTCTTGATTGGGCTGAGGCTGATGCTTAGGGGAACTTCAGCGCCGTCCTTACGCAGCCCCGTAAGAGAGCTTTGCCGCGCGCCCATTTAGCGCGGAGTGCCTACCTTCGTGAACGCTTCGCGAAGCGACGGATGATTCGGCCGGCGCGCCAGGGGAACCAAACTTTCCACCGAGCATCCGGTCAGTTCGCCGACGCCGTATCCGAAGATCGATTCCGCTTTACGATTAGCCAGCTGTAGCTTTCCCGACGCGTCGACCATGAGGATGCCGTCGGCCGCAAATTCGAACAGTCCGGAATATTTCTGCTCGGCGTTGGCGCGATCGAGTTCGGCGGCGATAGGCACCGACAACAACTCGAGCACACCCTGGACGACCGACGGTTTGACGATCGGTTCTCGCCGCATCACGCCGAAGTGTCCGCAGTACCGGCCGAGCGAATCGCGAATCGGAGCTGCCGCATAAGCGTTGACCCCCAACGGAACCAACGCGGCGTCACGCGAGAACAACTTCTGAACGCCGTCCTCGTAAACGCGGATCTCCTTACCCACCACCGTTTCGCAGGGCGTTCCCGCAATCTTGTAGGCGATGCCGGGCAGAAGCTTGCCGTCGGCCCAGTAGGCGAGAGTACGGGCGCTCTCGGGATCGCCGGCGACTGGCTGGGCCAGGAACGCGAAATCGGCATCGAAGAGCGCGGCAAGGCCTGCCACAATGTGGCTTGGGAACTCGCTCCTGGCGCCTTTCAAGTTCGACAAGAGCTGCAACGCCGACTCGGTTTTTTTCCGATCGGCGATGTCGGTCAGCGTTCCGACGTGACCGATCATCGCGCCATCTGGGCCCCGCAAGGGGGCCGTCTGCGCGATTACCCAGCTATCGGCGCTGCCCCCGACGCGCAATTCCGCTTGAAACTGCGCCGCACGCCGGCCGGCCGCATTCCACTCAGCGGCAACGCTCGCGTGGTCGAGCGGATGCAATGCATTCGTCCAGGGCGCGTTGTGCGCGTCGGCGCTGTCAATGCCGGTAATCTCCTCCCACCGCCGATTGACGTACGTGCATCGCCCTGCGGCGTCGGTTCGAAAGACCGCCGTCGGCGAGGACGCGGCCAAGGACTCGAATAACTCCTTCGAAATTTCGAGCGCCGCTTGCGCCGCTCGAAGCTTGGCATTGGTCTCGCGCAGCGCACGCTCGGCACGGTGACGCTGCAAAGCCGTTTCGACGGTCGCATGCAACTCGCGTTCTTCGAATGGCTTGACCAGGTAGCCGAACGGTTCGGTTTCCGCCGCCTGCCTGAGGAGGTTCGGGTCGGAGTAAGCCGTAAGGAAAACGACCGGAATCTCGCCGCGATCGTGAAGCCGCTGGGCGATGCCGATACCAGTCACCCCCTCGCCGAGCCGCATGTCGATCAAGACGAGATCCGGCTTCAGCGTTTCGATCTCGACGAGCGCTCTGTCGGCGCGCGATGCGGTTCCAACGATCTCGTATCCCAATGCCGAGAGACGATCGGCGATCTCGATCGCGATCAACGCTTCGTCTTCGACGATATACAACCGATTCATACGCGTGGAACCTCGCGTTTTTCGTACAAGATTTAGATTCGGAACCTTCGTCTCACCTCGCGCTTCGAGTGGTCGACTAGTTTGTTCACCAATTGAAGTGCGCAACGAAGGGCGGTGCGAACAACGGACCTTCAGCCCTGGGCGCGAATGCAGCACCTACTATCCGCCGTTGGTCCAAGAATGCCTCGAGCAAACCCAACGAGCGGGCCGAACAAACGGACAAAGCGCGACACCGGCGCGCGAGGCATATCGAGGGAACATAAGCGGCCTAACGTCGGCTGCGTTGTAGTCGTTTTCATTGGCTTAGGTAACGGAGACCTCCACCGACGTTTCTCAGGGAAAACCCCGGGTACCTACGACAAGGAGTCGTGTCCTGCCGACCGTGGTGTTTGCCCACGTCGCTCAGCATTTTCCGCAGCTAGTCAGGAGCGGTATGTCGACCTAGTTTGTCCGTGACCAGTATCGCGGGCAGACGGCGGCGACCCCTTGCCGCCCTACCTCCGAACTTTGAGGACAACGAGTAGCCAATGACCGACAGCTTTTCCCGCGAACGAGCGATTGCGTTCATCCTCGACGACGATCCGGACATGCGCGAGTTGTTGATCGACATTGCCGATCTCGCTGGTTGCGAGGCCGTCGCCGCCGCCAACGTCGATGAGTTCTTCGACCGCTTCACTCCTGAACGGGCTGGCTGCATCGTCCTCGACCTCGCCCTCCCCGGTGCTTCGGGCCTCGAAGTCCTAAAGCGCCTTCGCGAATCGGGCGTGACCCATCCGGTTATCATCGTTAGCGGCAGCGTCGATGTGCCCGCCGCCGGGTGTGCGTACAAGCAGGGGGCGATCGATGTCATTCAGAAGCCATTCCGCTCGACCGATATGGTTGAGCTGATCCGCAAGGCGGCATCAGTCGGCACCCGAGCGCGACGGGACGGCGAAGGCCGCGCACTCTACTTGAAACGCGTTGAATCCTTGGCTCCGACCGAAAGAAAAGTGTTTCGGTCGCTTCTAGACGGATGGACGAGCCGCAAGATCGCTGCGGAGTACGCGATAACGCGCGACGAGGTGCGCGCGGTGCGCCGCTGTATTAAAACTAAGCTGATGGCGCACGCGCTTGCCGACCTGATCGAAACCGCGACTTTGAATCTTTCGGAAGCGGATCGCGAACGCCTTTCGTAGCGCCGCAAGCCAGCGCGCAGACGCGGCAGCGGAAGCAAATAGCTCAACTGCCGCCGATCGGCTAGAAACGGCGTGACCAAACGCGCTTTCACGCCCTGCAACCGACAATGACGGACTTTGATCCAGCGCTGCTAGCGGAGCTGACCTCGATCGCACGCGAGGCCGGCCAGGCGATTATGGCGATCTACGCTGGCGCGCCGGCCGCGCGCGAAAAGGCCGACCGCACCCCGGTGACCGATGCCGATGAAGCGGCGGAGGCGATTATCGTCGCTGCGCTTGAGCGGTTGACGCCGGCAATTCCGATCGTCGCCGAAGAGCGGATGGCGCGCGGCGTCCGCCCCGCGATCGACGCCGGCCCGTTCTGGCTGGTCGACCCGCTCGACGGCACCCGCGAGTTCCTGAACCGCAACGGCGAGTTCACCGTCAACATCGCGCTGATCGAACGCGGACGCCCGGTGGCTGGGATCGTCTATGTCCCCGCCAAGGGCAGCCTCTATGGCGGCGACGAACGCGGCGCCTTTCGCGAAGACGATGGCGGCGCGCGGCGCTCGATCCGCGTCCGGGTGCCGCCGGCGGCCGGCGTCACCGTGATGGCGAGCCGTTCTCATAACAATGCCGAGACCCAGGCGTTCGTGCAGACGCTCCGCGTCGCCGTCTACGCCGAAGCCGGAAGCTCGCTCAAGTTTTGCGTAATCGCCGAGGGCGCGGCCGACGTCTATCCCCGCCTCGGCCGCACCATGGAGTGGGATACGGCCGCCGGCCATGCGGTACTGGCGGCGGCTGGCGGGAGCGTTACCACAGTCGCGGGCGCGCCGCTCACCTACGGCAAGCCAGATTTCGTCAATCCGAACTTCGTCGCCCGCGGGCGGGCGGGTTAAGCCTCTTCGTCGTCGTCTTCTGCCGCTCCCGCGCCGGGCAGTCCGCGCACGTACTTGAACACGACCTCAATCATGCCGAACGGCGAACTGCCGATAATCGGCTTACCCTCGAAGTCGGGCGGCAGGATCGAGGTCAGGTCGACGCCCCACGCGACTGGCGGCGCGCCCTCGGCACGCTTTGCTTTCGGCCCGCCGCCCGGCGGATAGGTCACGCTGATCGCGACCGAGGTGTGACCGGTTTCGGCGTCGGTCTTGTAGTCGCCCTTGTAGGTCGCTTCGTTCGAAGAGGCACCGACGACGACACCGTCCATGAAGACGAGCACGGCGAAACCATCGCCGACTCCCTCGCCTTTGAAACGAGCGCTATAAAAGCCTTCCTTCATGTTGCCGCGCCGTCTAGCCGGCCCCTCTCCGATCGCGTTGCCACCCGCTAACCCTTGATCGCGACCACGGTGCGGCCGCGCACCTGACCTTTGAGGATTTCCTCGGCCAAGCGCGGCACCTCGTCGAACGCGACAGTCTGGGTCATGGCGTCGAGCAGCTTGGGATCGAGGTCGCGCGCCAGCCGTCGCCACGCTTCGCGGCGCTGCTCGGCGGTGACGATCACCGAGTTGATGCCGATCAGGCTGACGCCGCGCAGAATGAACGGCATCACCGTGGTCGGCAGCGCGAAGTTCTCGGCCAGCCCGCAGGCGGCGACCGCGCCGTTGGCGCGCGTCTGACGCAGCACGCTCGCCAGCGTCTCGCCGCCCAGCGAATCGATTGCGCCGGCCCAGCGCTCGGAATCGAGCGGGCGGCCCGAGGGCTTGTTGAGATCCTCGCGGGCGACGATCGTGGTCGCGCCCAGTCCCTTTAAGTAATCGTGGGTCGCCGCCCGTCCGGTCGAGGCCGCGACTTTGTAGCCGAGCTTGGCCAGGAGCGCGACGGCGACGCTTCCGACACCGCCGGCGGCGCCGGTGACGACCACCTCGTGCGGCCCGGGCTTGAGCCCGACACGCTCGAGCGCGATCACCGAAAGCATTGCGGTGAAGCCCGCGGTCCCGATCGCCATCGCCTGGCTCGCCGAGAACGGTGCCGGAATTTTTACCGCCCAGTCGGCGGGAACGCGCGCCTTCTCGGCGTATCCGCCCCAGTGCGTTTCGGACAAGCCGCCGCCGCAAACGACGACCGGATCGCCGCTCCTGAAGTCGGCCGACGTCGAATGAGTCACGATACCGGCCAGGTCGATTCCGCCCACCATCGGGTATTTCCGCGCGATCTTGCCCTTGCCGCTGACGGCAAGCCCGTCCTTGTAGTTCAAGGTCGAGTGGCTGACGTCGACGGAGAGTTCGCCCGCCGGCAACTGGTCGGTGTCGAGTTTCTGGAATCCGGCTTTGATCTTGCCGTCGACCTGGTCGATGACCAGCGCTTTGAACGACTGCCCCATGGCTTTCCCCTGCACCGAAAACGTCGCGGTCGCGCGTTGTATCAGGTCGCCTGACGATCGGGTAGCCACTCCTGAAGGATGAGCTCGAGCGTGACGAACACCGGGTTTTCGCCGCGCGCGAACGCGCCGCCGTACGGCCGGCCATCGCCATCGGAGACGAGTCCATATAGCTGCGCGCGTGGCTGACCGCTCTCGTCCGGCGCGACCCGGCCGGCGGTGAGCGCGATTTCGAGTCCGGGCCCGGCGATCGTGCGACGGCCGTTCGCGGTGACGAGAACGGCGTCGGTCAAACTGCCAACGGCGGCACGAACCTCGGCGTGACGCACGCCATGGTCGGCGCACAGCGCCTCGATCCCGAGCGTCAGATCGAGATTGGGTCGGACTCGGACCGCTAACAGGCGTCCGAACCGGCCGGCCGTCACGACCGCAGTCATGCCCTCGCCACCGGCTGCATGAGCGGGAAATTGGTTTCGGCGTCGAACACGACCGCGAATTGCGCATTGCCGGTCGAGGTCACGAACGCGCGCGCGCCACCAGTGCCGACCGGGCAGCAGCCCGGCAGCAGGTGGCCGCTTCGCGCTGCGCCGTCGGCGGCGACGAACGCGGCGTGGCAGTGGAGTCGCAAGCGTTCGGCGCTCTCGCGCCCGAGAATCGCGCTGCCGCCGATCAATAGGATCGGTCCTTCGAGGTAAGCAGGCGCCGAGTGCGTCGCAATCCGATACCCAGTCGGATCGATCACGCCGGTGACGAAGCCGATCCGATCCAAGTTCCCTCCGGCGAAGCGGATGCCGGCCGTATCGACCCCCAGCCGCTCCAGCGCATCGGCCAAGGTCGCGAGCAGGTCCGCGCCCGCACCCAGTTCGATCGCGAACTCCTGGCTCGTGTCGGAACGCGCGGTCAATAGACGGGGCTCGAGCGGCGGACCGGGGTGACGGATTGCTCTCATACGGCCTCGCCCTCGCGCAGGTCACCCCGCTCGTAAAGCTTGGTGCGGATGAGGTGCTTCGGCACCTTGCCGTAACCCGACTTCGGTATTTCGTCCCAGAAGAGGATTCGCCGCGGATGTTTGTAACGCGCAAGCTTGTCCTCGAGGAAGTGCGCGAGATCGGCTGCGTCCGTGTCGGCGTGCTGATTGCGCACGACCACGGCGACGCCCGCCTCGCCCCATTTCGGGTCGGGCACCCCGAGCACCGCGACTTCCGAAACCGCCGGGTGCATCAGCAGCACTTCCTCGACTTCGCGCGGGTAGACGTTGGCGCCGCCGGAAATGTACATGTCGGAGGCACGTCCGGTTATGTAGACGAAGCCGGCATCGTCAACCCGGCCCAAATCGCCGGTTCGGAACCAGCCGCCGCGAAACGATTTGGCGTTGGCCTCGGGATTGCCGAAATAGCCTTTGAAGACGCCAAGGCCGCGCACGCAGATCTCGCCCTGGTCGCCGGTCGCGAGCGGCTTGCCATCGAGATCGAAGATCCCGACTTCCATGCCGGTGCGGGGAATACCGCAGCTCCCGATCCGCGCCAGCGGGCTCGTATCGTCGGCGGTGTGGAGGTGGGGCGGCAGGTAGGTGATGCAGCCGGTGACTTCGCCCATGCCGTAGTACTGGACCAGTACCGATCCCAGCTTGGCGAGCGCGATCTTCTGATCGGCGCGGTACATCGGCGCGCCGGCGTAGATCACGTGGCGAAGCGAGGAATGATCGTAGCGATCGACCGCCGGGTGCTCGACCAGCATTTTAACAATGGTCGGAACCGTGAACATGTTGGTGATGCGGTGCTGTTCGACCAGCCGCCATACCTCGTCCGGATCGAACTTTGGCGAGGTGAGCAGCACGGTCTTAGCGCCACGCGCAACCTGCGGCGGGACGTGTGCGCCGGCGCCGTGCGAAAGCGGCGCGACCACGAGCGAGGCATGGTCGGCCGCGAGACCCGGCATCAGGTCGGCCAGCATGTTGGTGACGACGTACCCCATCTGGCCGTGGGTGAGTTCCGCGCCCTTCGAGCGGCCGGTGGTGCCGGACGTGTAGAAGAGCCAAAGCGGGTCGTCGTAGACAACCGGCTCCTCGGCGGTGGCGGCGCCGGTATGCGCTGCAAGTAATTCCTCGTAGCCGATCTCGCCCGCGCGCGGCGCGCCGAACGCCACGACGTGTTTCAATTCCGGCGCACCGGCCCGTGCGGCATCGACATGCGCTTCGTAGCCAGGCCCATAGAAAACGGCGCGCGCGCCGGCATTCTCGGCGATGTAGGCGATCTCGCGCGGTACCAGCCGAAAGTTGCACGGCACCCACACCGCGCCCAGCTTGAAGGCGACCCACATATGCTCGAACATCGCCGGACAATTGGCGGCGACCACGAGCAGCCGGTCGCCCTTAGCGATACCGAGCGCCCGCAACCCGGTAACCGCCGCGTTGACGCGATCGTCGACCTCGCGCCAGGTCCGACTCAGGGAACCCTGAACCAGGGCTTCGCGCTCCGGATACAGCCGCGCTGTATCCGACAGTAAGCGGCCTAAATTCAACACGGTCGACATGGCACCCCTTCGGTCACGCTTCGATAGACGCGGTTACCGAGACATTTTCAAGCAACCCGGCCGGTAGCTCAGCGGGCTACTTATACAACCCTTGCGGGAATTCGACCGTAATCCTCCTATGTGAGTTGGGGTTCAACCATAGAGCGATCCATTGGTTCGGATATAGCGATCGGTAGCACTCACTAACTAGATTGTGACGTACGTCACGCACCGGTCGTCGGGGCTGTGCGCCGACGCAATAACGAGAACTCCGGTCAGGAGCCCTTTGCCAGATCTCCACTCCACCGACTTGGGCGCGCCCCGGGTCTGAGCATGAACGTCGACGACGAGCCGCTCACCCATGTGGTCGACGGCGATCCCGTGGTGCGCAAGGAAATTTCGGCGTTGCTCGAAACCGTCGGGTTGCTGGCGGCCGCGTCCGCGAACGGCGCCGAACTCCTCGCCGCCGTCGATCCGGGGCGCGCAGGCTGCATCGTCTCCGAGATGCGGCTCACCGACATGACCGGGATCGAACTGCTGCGCCGGCTCAAGGAGCGCGGTGCCGCCCAGCCGGTTATCTTCGTGACCGGCCACGCCGACGTCGCGATGACGGTGGCTGGGTTCAAGGCGGGGGCGGTCGAGCTCATTTCGAAGCCGTTTCCGCGTCAGGAGCTGCTCGATGCGGTGCAGCGGGCGCTCGACGCCGATCGTAAGGCCCGTCGCGGGATCGCGGAACGGACCGACTACGTCGAGCGCGTACGCAAGTTAACTCCCCGTGAACGCAACGTGTTCGCGCTGCTGCTGAACGGCCTCACCAACCACACGATCGGCGAGCGACTCGGCATCACGCGCAAGACGGTGGAAATCCATCGTCTCCGCGTTATGCGCAAGCTCAGCGCCAAGAGCTTCGCCGAACTCGTGCGGCGGCGATTCACCTCCGCGACCATGATCGAGGGTCGCCGCCAGCCTCGGCCGAAAAGCCCCTCGCCGGCGGTCAGCGCAGCCGTTCGAGAATCGAGACGTAGTTCGCGACCGCTGATCCACCCATGTTGAAGACGCCGGCGAGCTTGGGGTTCGGGTGCTGAACCCCGACCGCGGTTCCGGCGAGTTGCGACGCCGCCATCACGTGCATCGAAACGCCGGTCGCCCCGATCGGGTGGCCTTTGGATTTGAGGCCGCCCGACAGATTGACGGGTAGGCGCCCGCCGGGCTCGGTCCAGCCCTCGTCGATCGCGCGCGCGCCCTCGCCCTCGGGCGTCAAGCCCATCGCTTCGTACTCGAGCAGCTCCGCGATGGTGAAACAGTCGTGGGTTTCGACCAGCGACAGGTCCGCGATCGAAACACCGGCCGCGTCGAGCGCGCGGCGCCAGGCCCGGCGACCGCCTTCCATTTTCAAGATATCGCGCGAGCGCATCGGCAGCAGGTCCTGGACGTGCTCGTGGGCCCGGAACACGATCGCTTTCTTCATCGCGAGCGCGGTTTCGACATCGGCCAGGACCACCGCCGCCGCGCCATCGGAAATCATCGAACAATCGGTCCGCTTGAGCGGCGGCACGACCACGGGATTCTTCTCCGACTCGTGGCGGCAGAACTCGAAGCCCAAATCCTTCTGCATGTGGGCGAGCGGATTCTTGGCGCCGTTGCGATGGTTCTTGGCCGCGATCCGCGCGATCGCATCCGATTTGTCGCCGTACCGCTGATAGTAACGCTGCATCATCTGCGCGAACATGCCGGGGAAGGTGATGCCCTGGCTCGCTTCCTCTTTAACGTAGGAACACTTAGCGAGCGAGGCGGTGACGTCGGCGGTCGCCGTCGCCGTCATCTTTTCGACCCCGACAGCCAGCACGATCCGAGCCCGTTTCGCATCGATCGCGTCGATCCCCTGGTAGATCGCGGCCGAACCGGTCGCGCACGCGTTCTCGACCCGGGTCGCCGGTGTAAAGCGAAGCGTGGGGTCGAGCTGAAGGACGAGCGAGGCGGCGAATTCCTGCGGATCCATGCCGCCGTTGTAGAAGCCGAGATAGATCGCGTCGACGTCGGTCGGCGCGATCCCGGCGTCGGTAATAGCCTCGCCGGCCGCGGTCTTGACCAGCGCCTCCAGGTCGACGCCATCGAGCTTGCCGAAGCGGGTGTGACCCCAGCCGATGATGCACGCAGTCATGGATTGCCTTTCTGTTGGTAGCGGCGGCACAAAGCAAGATACAGCAAACGCGTCGCAAGCGAAAAACGGCTACCCCATACAACCTGTCGTATCCGGGTATTTCCGGAGGGCGCCTCCGTATCCTAGGCGCTAGGCCTCCCTCCCGCTAAGCGGCATAATCGTTGTACTTAAAAGCGTACCGCACCCTGCGGGTCGCCCCAGCGGGACGACCGCTGCGGTGCGCGTTTTTTTTGCGAGAACATGCACGGTCCATCGACCCGCCCCGATCCGACGGCCGAGCGCGAGCGCCGCCTGAACGCAGCCTTTTTTTCCCAGGCTAAGACTTCGGCGATTTTTTCGCTTCTGGTCACGCCGATCGTCGCCGTCGAATTGTTTTACAACCATCTGGTTGGGTTCTCGGCATCATGGGTCGCTGCCATGGTCGGCCTAAGCTGCCTACGGCTGGCAATCACAGCGTACTATTTGCGTTTTCGCCCGACAGACGAGGTGCCGCGGAGGGCGGTGCAAATCGTCGTGAGCTCGTTTCCGATCTCCGGTCTCTTGTGGGGCTTGGTTTCCCTCCACGGACTCATTTCGCTTCCCGACCTACCCGATTCCGGCGACCTAATTCTCTCTATACTCGTATTGGCGATAGCGACGGGCCTACCGATCACCATAACGGCCCGTCCACGCTTGGCGATGCTCTCCGCCGCGTTAACGCTCGGCCCCGGCACATTCGATCTCCTTCTCGGTACGCGTTTCGAGGTCGCCGCCGCCATCCTCGCGATCGTTTGGTTGGGATTTGTCCAGCGGGGCGGTGCGCGGCTTCATACGGCGCTACTTGGCGGCATCGAGATGGCCATCAAGAACGAAAGTTTGATCGAAGAATTGAAAGAAAAATCCGACGCGCTCTTCGTTCGCGAAGCCTATTTTCGCGCGCTCACCGAAAGTGCGAGCGATATTGTCATGAACGTCGCGCCCGATGCGACCGTACGCTATGCGGGTCCGTCGGTGAAGGCCACGCTCGGCATGCAGCCGCCGGAGATCGTGGGTCGGCGTCTATTCGACATCGTTCACCCCGACGATGTCGATCGTGCCCGACGGGTCGTTTCGGATGCCGCCAGTCGCGAGAGTACGATCGAATTGCGTCTCCAGCGTCATGACGGCGCGTGGCGTAGCCTCGAGACAACCTGGCGCGAGAGCGAAGATGCGGCGGTCAGCGGTTTTGTCGTTCATTTCCGCGATGTGACCGCGCGCAAGCTCGCCGAACGCGAGGCCGAGCTCGCCAACGAGCGGTTCTTCAAGTCGTTCCATGCCGCGCCGGTCGCGATGTCGATCGTCAAGCTCGATGGCGACATCGTTCATGCGGTCAACGACAAGTGGGTAAGACTGTTCGGCGTCGGGCGCGAGCAGGTGGTCGGCCGAAGTGCCGCCGAGTTCGACTTTTGGGTCGAGCCAGCCGAGCGTCAGCGCACGTACGACCGTCTGCGCCGAAAGGACTACGTACGCGATCTAGCCGCCGACTTCAGAGCGCCGGACGGTCGGATCGTACGCGCCCTCTGCGGTTTCGAACGAACCGAAATCAACGGCGAAGCGATGGTGGTTGCGGCGATCGTCGATGTAACGCCGCTTCGCGACAGCGAAAACGAGCTCCGGCGCGCCAACGAACGCTTCTTCCGCGCGTTCGAAGCGAGCCCGATTGCAACCGCGATCACGTTCGCATCGACCCGCGTGCTGTTCGCGGTCAACGACAAGTGGTGCGAGACCTTCGGGTGGTCGCGCGACGAGGCGGTCGGACGTACCGCGACCGACCTCGGTATCTGGGTCGATCGCGACGAACGCAGCCGCGTTGCACCGACGCTCGACCACGATGGCGAAATCCGCAACGCCGAAGTGACGTTGCGCGCCCGCAACGGAGCAACTATTCACGCCTTGCACTCGGCCGTCGCGATCGACATCGATGGTCAACCGATGCTGCTCGGCGTGACCACCGATGTCAGCGCGCTCAAGCAAGCCGAAAAGGAACGGCGCGAGAACGAAACGCGCTTCCGCTACCTGGTCGAAGGATCGATCGAAGGGATCGTCGTCCTCGACACCAAGTGGAAGCCGTTGTTCGCCAACGACGCGGTCGCCAAGATTCACGGGCTCGATTCGGCGGCCGAGTATCTCGCGCTCGAGTCGATCGGGTCGCTGCTCGATCCAAGCGAAATACCGCGGTTGCGCGGGTACGCGGCGGCGCGCCAACGCGGCGACAGCGCGCCGTCACGCTACGAATTTCGCGGCGTCCGCCGCGACGGTTCGCGCTGCTGGATCGACGTCGCTGTGCAGGCGGTGCGCTGGCAGGACCAGCCGGCGTTCCTATGCACCCTGTTCGAAATTACGGACCGAAAACGCGCGGAAGCGGCGCTGCGCGCGAGCGAAGAAAAGTTTCGCGGCGTGGTCGAGAGCTCGGTTCAGGGCACGATCGTTTTCAGCGATACCGGCGTCCTGTTCGCCAACCGCGCGTTTGCCGATATCTTCGGGTACGCCGTCGACGAGATTCGGGTGCTGGCGTCGCTCGACTCGTTGGTCGCCCCCGAAGATCGGCTGAAGCTCCAAGCCTTGCGCGACGCCCGCTTGGGTGGCGACATCGCCACCGCCCGCTTCGAGTATCGCGGCTTGAAGAAAGACGGGTCGCGGGTGTGGATCGTCGCGGTGAGCAACATGATCGCTTGGGAGGGGACCAATGCCGTGCAGGTCGCGGCCATCGACATCACCGCACGCAAGGAGGCCGAAGAAGCCTTGCGCCAATCGCAAAAGCTCGAGGCCATCGGCACGCTGACCGGCGGCATCGCGCACGAATTCAACAACCTGTTGATGGTGATCACCGGCAACCTCGAACTGTTGCGCGATCGCTTCCGCGAGGACGCGTTCGCCCAGAAGCGGGTCGAGATCGCGCTGCGCGGCGCCAACCGCGGCGCCGATCTCACGCGGCGCCTGCTCGCCTTCGCCCGCAAGCAGCCCGAGCAGCACCGGCCGACCGATCTCGGCGCGCTCGCGCGCGGCACGGTCGAAATGCTGCAACAGACCCTGCCCCACGGCATAACGATCGCGATCGACGCCGAGAAATCGTGGACGACGCTGGTCGACCCGGTACAGGCCGAGTCGTCGCTCGTCAATCTCATCGTCAATGCCCGCGACGCCATGCCCGACGGCGGAACCCTCGCCGTGGTCGTCCGCAACACGACCCTCGTCGACGCGAGCGACGGTATCCCCCCCGGCGACTATGTGGTGGTCGCGGTCAGCGACACCGGCATCGGCATGCCGGCCGAAACGTTGAGCCACGCCTTCGAGCCGTTCTTCACCACCAAGGAAGTCGGCGTCGGCACCGGTTTGGGCCTCGCGCTGGTCTACGGGTTTGTCAACCAGGCGGGCGGTTTCGCCCGCGTCGCCAGCGAGGAGAAACGTGGAACGACGGTGTCGCTCTACTTGCCGCGCTCGATCGGACGCGAGTACGCCAGCACGCCACCGCTGGCGCCCCTCGCTTCGGCGAAACCGATCGCCGGAAAAAGCCCTCCAAAAGCCAAGTGTGCCGTTCTGGTGGTCGAGGACGATCCCGACGTGCGTGAGACGGTTGGGGCCATGATCGAAACGCTTGGCTTTCGTACGATTGCCGTCGCCGACGCGCAAACCGCGCTCGGCATCATCAAGCGGCGAACGCCGGTCGACGTGATGCTCACCGACCTCGGGATAGCCGGTGATATGAACGGTTGGCAGTTGACGAAAGCGGCGCTCGGAATCGCGCCCGGCCTCAAGATCGTGGTAGCGTCGGGTGACGAGTCGCAATCGACCGTTGCCGCCGCCGCCTCGCCGCCGCTTCCGTTCCTGCACAAGCCCTACAACCGCGATGAAGTCGCCCTGCGTATTCGAGAACTAATCGGATCCAGCCGGGCCCACGAACCCGACTAGGAGAAGATTAAGGACATCCATGCAACCGGTAACGACGCTTCAAGCCTCCGCGACCGTTTTTATCGTTGAGGACGATCCCGAATTGCGCGAAACCATGTGCGCCGTCGTCGAAGCGGTCGGGCTTAGCCCCGAAGCCTACGGCTCGGGCACCGAATTCCTCGACAAACTCGACGGCAGTCGCCCCGGCTGCATTGTCCTCGATATCCGGCTTCCCGGCATGAGCGGCCTCGAGGTCCATCGCCGGCTCAAGGACCTCGGCAACGCCCACCCGGTCATCATCGTTTCCGGGCACGTCGATGTCCCGACCGCCGTCAAGGCGATGAAGAACGGAGCTGTCGACCTGCTGCAAAAACCGTTCAGCAACCAGGCACTGCTCGACCTCGTGCAACGCTGCATCGAGATGGACGCCCACGCGCGCAAGAGCGCGGCGCGGCGATGCGTCTACCTCGCCCGCTACGATCAATTGACGGCGCGCGAAAAAGAGGTGATGGCGCTGCTGCTCGGCGGCGACTCGAACAAGAAAATCGCCAACAAGCTCAACATCAGCCCGAAAACGGTCGAAACCCACCGCGCCAACGTCATGAGCAAGATGAAGGCGGCGAGCTTCGCCGATCTGGTCGAGACCGCGACGCTGTTTATCGAGAACGCGACCGTGCGGGCCCCCCTACCGGGCGACGAAGCGCGCCGCAACGGCGGCGTTAAAGACTGAGCGCTTCGACGAAACGCAGGCGCGATCCCGCGGGCTCGCCGATCACCTCGCCCTGCAGCATGACGACGCGGCCGCGGATAATGGTGGCGATCGGCCAGCCGGTAACGGCGCAGCCCTCGAACGGGGACCAGCCGCACTTACTGACCAGCCAGCTGGCGGCAATGGTGCGCTTGGCAGCCATATCGACGATGGTGAAGTCGCCGTCGTAGCCGACCGCGACCGCCCCCTTGCGCGCGATACCGAAGGCGCGTGCCGGCCCGGCCGACGTCAAGTCGACGAAGCGCCGCAAGGTGAGCCGGCCGGCGTTGACGTGATCCAACATGATCGGCACCAGGGTTTGCACGCCTGGCATGCCCGACGGACTGTCGGGATACCGCCGTGCTTTCTCGTCGGGCAGATGCGGCGCGTGATCCGAGCCGATCATGTCGACCAAGCCATCGGCGACGGCGCGCCACAAGCGTTCCTGATGGATCAGGCCGCGAATCGGCGGGTTCATCTGTGCCCGTGTCCCCAGCCGTTCGTAACACTCTGGCGCGACCAGCGTCAGATGCTGCGGCGTCACTTCGATGGTCGCGATGTCGCGATGCCCGGCGAGCAGATCCATTTCCTGGCCGGTGGTAACGTGAAGGACGTGCACTCGTCGCCCGGCGAGGCGCGCCAGCGCCAATAGCCGGCTGGTCGCTTCGAACGCAGTCTGCTCGTCGCGCCACTCGGGATGCGCCGAGGGTTGCCCGGCTTTCTCGGCAATCGGCCGGCGGTCTTTCAGCCGCGGTTCGTCCTCGCAGTGGACGGCAACCCGACGGCGACCGGCAAACAGTACTTTCTTCAGGGTTTCGTCGTCGGGGATCAGGAGATCGCCGGTCGAGGAGCCCATGAAGACCTTGACCCCGGCGCAGGCCGGCATCAGTTCGAGCGCTTCGAGCCGCTCGACATTGGCGGGCGAGGCGCCGACGTAGAGCCCGAAGTCGCACCACGACCGCGTTCGTATCGCCCGGAACTTGTCCTCGAACGTGGCCTCGTCGACGATCGCCGGCTTGGTGTTGGGCATATCGAAGACCGCGGTGACGCCGCCCTTGACCGCCGCGCGGGTTCCCGATTCGAAGTCTTCCTTATGCGTGAGGCCGGGCTCGCGGAAGTGAACCTGGGTATCGATGACCCCCGGCAGAACGTAAAGCCCCCTCGCCTCGATCGTGGTCGCGGCTGTGGCGCGGCCGAGACTGCCGATCAAGGCGATGCGGCCATCGAGC
Source organism: Rhizobium sp. Q54 (assembly GCA_945903685.1). Classification (GTDB taxonomy): domain Bacteria; phylum Pseudomonadota; class Alphaproteobacteria; order SHVV01; family SHVV01; genus SHVV01. Next base: position 12,785 of record CAMDOQ010000006.1, on the reverse strand, counting down.
ACCGCAATATCTGCCCGCTCCTCGCCGCTTGTGGTCAGCAGCGTACCGTCGCGGATCAATAGGTCGAAGGTGGCCATTCCCGTCCCCGCTCGTATCAGTCGCCCAGCATGTCGAACGTATCCCCCGCGGGCGTGCGCCCGTCGATGTGGCAACGGTGCCACAGGGCGTAGAAAAGCAGGGTCCACGCGGCGAGGCCAGCCCGCTTGCTCGACGAGCGAAACAAGGCCTGCACTTCCTTCGTGCGGGCGATCTCTGCGATCGCCGGCTGGCGCGCCACCAACGGCCCGATCCTATGTCCCGCGGCTGAAATCCACTCCGCAACCGGCACGGTAAAGCCGCGCTTGCGCGCAAACGGCTCTGCCTCAGGGACGCGCGCTTCGAGCCACCGCCGCAAGAGGTACTTGCCCTTGCCGCGCCAGATCTTGAAGCGATCGGGCAGCCGGAACGCCACCTCGGCGACGGCCGGATCGAGAAACGGCGTGCGGCCCTCGAGCCCGTGCGCCATCAGGCAGCGATCGAGCTTGATCAGAAGGTCGTTGGGCAGCCAATCGATTCCGTCGACCGCCTGCGCCACTTGAAGGCGCGTGCGGTTGCCGACGGCCGCCGCGGTTTCGGCCTCGACGATGCCGTCGCGCCAGCCCGCGGTATCGACGCGCAGCACGTCGAGGCCATCGAAAATGCCGCGCGGCCGCATCACGCGGCCGCCCCGCCACCACGGCCGCAGCACCGACCGGTAGCGGCCGTAGCCGGCGAACAGCTCATCGCCGCCCTCGCCGGTAAGCACTACTTTGAGGTCCTTGGCGGCTTCGCGGGCAAGCTTGAAAGTCGGGACGATCGCGTAGTCGGCGGCCGGATCGTCGACCGCCGCCGCGATCGCCGGCAGCATGCGCCAGAAGTCGTCGGCGTCGACCTCGACCTCGATGTGGGTGGCGCCGAGCCGACGGGCGACGGTCCGCGCGTGCGCGCGTTCGTCGTGGACCTGGCCTGCGAAGCCGGCGGTATAGGCGACGACCGGGCGCTCGTTGAGCTCGGCCATCAAAGCGAGCAGCACCGAGCTGTCGATGCCACCCGAGAGGAACATGCCGTAGGGAACGTCCGACCGTTGGTGAACGCGGACACTGTCGCGGAGCGCCCGGTCGAGCCGTGCCATCGCTTCGTCCTCGCTCCAGTCCGCCGGCGCGGCATCGGGCAGTGCCGCTCGGCGCACCCGGTCGATGATGCGGCCATGGCTTACGACCAATGTTTCGCCCGGCAGCACGCGCCTGATGTCGGGAAAGATCGTTTCGGCGCCGGTCGTGAATTGAAGTTGCAGCAGTTCGTTGCGGGTCTCGGCCGCGACCACGCGCCGGGCGAAGCCGGCGGCGAGCAAGGCCTTGGGCTCGGAGGCAAAAGCCAAGCCGAAAGCACCTTGCGCGTAATACAGCGGCTTGATGCCGAACGGATCGCGCACCAGCACCAGTTGCGCGCGCACCGGATCGTGCAGCGCAATCGCGTACATGCCGCGGAGCACGGACGCGAAACCGGCGCCGAGCTTGCCGTAATAGTGAAGCGGCGGTTCGCAGTCCGAGGCGGTCGCATAGTCGACGTCCGGCAGATCGCGCTTGAGTTCGACATAGTTGTAAATCTCGCCGTTGGCGATCAGCGCGACGCCGTTGGCGTCGATCAGGGGCTGTGCGCCGCCGGCGACATCGATGATGGCGAGCCGGCGGTGGGTCATCGCGACGTCGTCTCGGACGTGCACGCCCTCGCCGTCCGGCCCACGATGCGCCAAGACCGCCCCCATTCGCTCGACCGCGGCGAGGTCCGGCGCTGCGTTCGACGCCATCAGGCCGGCAAGCCCGCACATCAGGCGGCAATCCGTTCAAAAAAGGCGCGGTAGCGGCCGACCACCGATTCGGTTGCGAATTCCGCGGCGTAGGCACGGTACCCGGACTCGATCACGTGCTGACGAAGCGCCGGCTCGTCGAGCAGGCGCCGCACCGCGCGTGCGAGCGCCGGCGCATCCTCGATCGCGACCTTGAGACCGGTCTCTGCATCCGCGATCAGTGCGGCCGGGCCCGCGGCCGCGGCCGCGACCACCGGTTTGCGTTGCGCCCACGCCTCGATCACGACGTTGCCGAGCGGTTCGAGCCGGGACGAACATACGAATACATCGCAGGCAGCATAGAGCGCCGCGACATCGTCGCGCCATCCGAGAAACCGCACCCGCGCGTCGATACCCAATCGGCGGGCGAGCGCCGTCAGATCGTCGAGGAGCGGTCCGGCGCCGGCGATCCACAGGTAGATCCCGGGCAAGTCGGCGAGCGCGTGCAGCAGGACATCGAACCCCTTGTTGCGGTGCAGCCGGCCGAGGGCGAGTAGCAACGGCGCGTCCGCCGGGGTCGCGTGGAGCGCACGCGGTTCTGCGGCCGCCCGGCGGGCGTCGACGAAGTTGGGAAGATAGTGCACGCGCTCCTTGGGAAAACCGGTGGCGGCGATGTAATCGACAATGCTCGGCGTGTTGCCGATCAGGTGCGTGCACGCGCGATAGTATTTCAGGTTGTAGTAGCCGCCCATGCGCGCGACGTGAACAAACGGATGCTTGGGCGCCGGGCGCGGGCAAAAGCTCGTGGCGCGGTTCATCCAGGTCAGTACAACGCCGGGTCGGAAACGTTCGATGGCGGCCGCGAAGCGCGGGCGCGTAACGAAGTCGAACCAGCCGCCGAACGGCAACGGCTCGCGGGCGATACCGTCGTCCGCGAGCCGTCGCGCGGCATAGCCGTTCCGGCGGACCAGCAGATGTTGGTCGATTCCCGCGGCGGCGAACGCAGCCGCCAGGCGCACGAAGAAGAGCTCGGCACCGCCCGGATTAGGCCCTGCCATCGCCTGCAACAGCCTGATCACCGGCACCCGTCACTCGCTTTCGAGCCGCGCCTTGAGATGGGCGAGTAACGGATAGAGCCCGGCGAACAGTGCGATCACGAAACCCCAGGCACCCTCGCGATAGCCGCGGCGTTGCACGTAGCACTTGAAGAAGCGGGTGAACAGGCGCCGCACGTTGCTCCCGAGCGAGCCGATATCACCGCTCGCCCGCAGATCGCGCGCCCGTGCCGTCGAATAGCGGTCGAGGCGCGTGAGCATGTCGCTGAGGTTGCGGTCGACGTAGTGGATCATCGGTTGCGTCAGCCGCCGCTTGGGCCCAGCCAGCGCCACCGCAGGATGGATACGCTGCGGGCCCCAGGTCTTGGCGCCACGCGAAAATAGCCGCGGCGCCGCCGAAACGCCCCACGAGCCGCCCCAACCGTGGCGAACCAGGCGATCGCCGATGTAGTTGTCGAACGGGATCAGGAAGTGCCCGGGCGCGGCGGTGGCAATGGCGCGGCGAATCTCTTGGGCCAGAGCCGGCGGTACCCGTTCGTCGGCGTCGACCTCGAGGATCCACGTACCGCGGCAGGCAGCAATGCCGCTGTTGCGGCGATCACCCTCGATCGGCCACGCACCGACGACCAGTCGATCGGTGAAGCGCCGCGCGATCTCGGCCGAGCGGTCGCTGCAGCGGTCGAGCACGACGGCGATCTCGTCGGCGAAGGCGAGGCGCTCAAGGCAGTCGGCGAGCTGCGCCTCTTCGTTGTGCGCGACCACCAATGCCGAGAGCTGAAGCGGCGGGCCATCGCTCATGCGCGTGGCCCCTGCCGCGTTAGCAGGTCGAGCGCTGCCGTCGCCACGGTCTCGACCGCGAGCGAGGTCATGCGCGAGCGCTGATCGCGGTAGTCGTAGTCGGGCGCGGTCACGATGGCGTCGTAGCTTTCGGGCGTCCGCACCGTTGCCGTGTGCGACCCCCACGGCGCGTAGAGTGCTTCGCGGCTCGGCCCGAACAGGCCCAAGGTCGGCGTTGCCATCGCCGCTGCGAGATGCATCAGGCCGGAATCGTTGCCGACGAAGAGCCGGGCGCGCTCGCAAAGCGCGGCGATCGTAAGGAGATCGGCCGTACCGACCAGATCGATTCGCCGCGCCGGCGGAATCCGCTCGATCAGGGACGTAACGCTCGCCCGCTCGTTCGCGGCGCCCATCACCGCGATGGCGGCGCCGGCGAGCGGCGCCCCGGGCGCAGTCAGGCGATCGGCCAAAGCGGCGAACCGGTCGGCCGGCCATTGTTTGCCGCCCCAGTTCGCAGTCGCGCCGAGCGCCAGGATCGGCACCCCCGCGGGTACCAGCGCGGCAGCACGGCGGCGATGCGCTTCGTCGAGCCGGATGGATGGCGCGGGTGGCGGCTCAAGACCGAGCACCGCGCCATACTGACGGACGCGGTGGGCGCGGTCGTCGCGCTTACGGAGCGCGAGGCGGCGGCGCGCCGGCAGCGTCCAGGCCAACGCCCACGAGCGCAGATCGACCACCAGGTCCCACACGATGCCGACCGTTGTGCGCCATAACTCGAACCAGTGCCCGGCCCAGCGCCGCTTGACGACCGCGATCACCCGCTCGACCGCCGGCGTTGCTGCGAACAACGGCGCCGGCGCCGCGCCGCACGCGACCCACACGCGCGCCCCGGGATGGGCCCGGACGAGGTGATCCAACACGCCCGACGACAGCACAGCATCACCGACCCGATTGGCGGTGACGAACAGGATGTTCACGATTTCCCGGACTTCAAAGCCGCGTCCAGCTTGGCGAGCCAGTCGGTCACGCGCTTTTCGTTGACGCCGAAATCGGAGCGCCCATAGATCGATCGGCTATAGACCGCGAGCGTCGATTGGCCGGCGCCGAGCGCGATAAACTCCGCCGTCACCAGGTCGGGATAGCGCAGGAGCGCGCTCCGCTGCACGTAGTCGATGGTCTGCGCTTGCGGGTCCTCGCCGCGCACCGTTACCCGCGGCGCGGCCGCTACGACCTTGACCCAGGCTGCGCGCAGGGCCGCGACCGGAACGTCGTAGACCGGACTCGCGCGCTCCATCGGCGCCGCGCAGTAGCCGGGTGGGCACATCAAGAATTGGTTGGGGTTAGGCGTTCGCTCGAGGGTCTTGAAATCGACAGCGGCCGGTTTGCCGACCGAAAAGATCCAGTCGAGCGGTCCGCCTTCCCACATCGATACCCCCACCAGCGCGAGGAAAACGACGGCGGCTGCGGTCGTCAGTCGGTTCAGTGTTCGTTTCATGATGGTCATATAACCGCAAGCCTCCGACGGTGCCAAGGCCGGAGGCTCGCTTGCCTAGCCCGGAACGGGCCCCTATCTTGGAGGCACGCCCATGTCCGACCTCGAGGCCGTCTTTCTGGATCACCGCGCTCCGCTTCTCATCGGCGGGGCCGACACGCGCTCGTTCCTGCAAGGCCTGATCTCGAACGACATCAACAAGGTCGCGCCGGCGCACGCGATCTACGCTGCGCTCCTAACCGCACAGGGTAAGTTCCTGCACGAGTTTTTCATCGCCGACTGGCCCGATGCCGGCGCGAATGGCGTTGTGATCGAGGCTGAGGGCGAGCGATTGACCGACCTCGAACGCCGGCTCACGCTCTATCGGCTGCGGGCCAAGGTCGTGATTGCCAAGGCGGCCGAGCGCTTGGCGGTGATCGCGTTACTGGGACCCGATGCTCGCGCGGCGATCGGGCTCGACGACCGCCCGGGGGCGGCCATCGCTTTCGGTGGCGGCGTCGCCTATGTCGATCCGCGGCTTCCGGCGATGGGCGTTCGTGCGATTCTGCCCCGTGCGAACGCCGGTGCGTCCCTCGGCGCGGCCGGTTTCGCCACCGCGCCGATCGCGGCCTACGATCGCCTCCGCCTCGCCCACGGCCTGCCCGACGGTAGCCGCGATATCGTCGTCGAGCGCTACTTTCCGCTCGAGTGCGGATTCGAGGAGTTGAACGCGATCGACTACCAGAAGGGTTGCTACGTCGGCCAGGAACTCACCGCGCGCACCCACTACCGCGGCACCATCCGCAAGCGGCTGCTGCCGGTTGCGGTCGAGGGGCCATTGCCGCCGCCGGGTACGCCGATCAAGTTGGGCGAGCGCGACGCCGGCGAGGTCCGTAGCGGACTGGATCGCCGCGCGATCGCGATGATGCGGCTCGACGACGTCGAAGAGGCCGCAACCAAGGGCCTCGCCCTGATGGCGGCCGACGCCCGCGTTCACCCGCAGGTCCCGGCGTGGGTCCGGCTCGCGCCGGCCAAGGCCTCGTGACCGCCGCAGCCGCGATCCGGTGCCCGTGGTGCGGTGACGACCCGACCTACGTCGCCTATCACGATCATGAGTGGGGCGTGCCCGAGCACGACGACCGCGCGCTGTTCGAAAAGCTGGTGCTCGACGGCTTTCAGGCCGGGCTATCGTGGATCATCGTCCTGCGCAAACGCGATAACTTCCGTCGCGCCTTCGACGGTTTCGCGCCCGAAAAGATCGCACGCTGGAACAAGCGCAAAGTCGAATCCTTGATGAAGGATGCCGGCATCGTCCGCAACCGGGCCAAGATCGAAGCCACGATCGGCAACGCGCAGGGCTACCTCGCGCTCTGCGAGAAGCAAGGGGGGTTCGACCGCTATCTATGGGGGTTCACGGACGGCGCGACCATCGTCAATCACCGGCGCTCCTTGAAGGAGCTGCCGGCCGAGACCAAAGAGTCGCGGGCGATGAGCAAGGACCTGCGCCAGCGCGGCTTCCGTTTTGTCGGGCCGACCATCTGCTACGCATTCATGCAAGCGGTCGGGATGGTGAACGACCACATGGTCGATTGTTTCCGGCACCGCGAACTCGCGCCCAAACGTTGAGGGATCCGCGGTGACCACGCCGGCGATCGCGTTTCCGAGCGGCGAGAATGCCTGGACGGTCGAACAAGCGAACGCGCTTCTCCGGATCGTCGAAGATCTCTTTCACCGCGTCGACATCGAGGGGCTGGTCAACGGTTTCACACCCGATTGCCGGGTGCGCTTCGCCGAGCAGCCCGAATTCGAAGGCCGCGAGCCGCTGCGCCGTCTCTTCACCGCCCGGCTCGCCCGACAGCAGGACTATCGACTGAAGAAAACGCTCCACCTGCTTCAGGGCAACAAGCTCGGCAACAGTTGGACCGGAACCTGGCGAGACCGCGCCACCGGCAAAGCCCGCACCGGTTTCGGGGTCGAGTTCTGGACCATGCGCGACGGTCAGATTGCGGTCTGGGACGCGGCGTTCAATGTCTGGGATGTCGACGGACCCCGGCAGTCGGCGGTGATGTAGCCGGCCGGCTACTCGCCCATCAGCGCGACTTTCTCGGGCAGGATCTTGACGATCAGCCGTTTTTCGCCGGCTTGCCGGAACGGGTATTTGTCGGCGTTCAAGTACTTCTTCGCCAGCTTGTCGATATGCTCCTCGGCGCCGACCGAGGTCATCTCGACGACCGAGCCCCGGATCATCGCCTGCTGGTAAGCGTTCTCGGTCCCAAACACCGCGACCGCAACCCGCTTATCGCGGCGGAGGTTCTTGGCCTTGAGGCGGCCGTCGGCGGTGTTGAAGATGACGTGCTTGCCGTCGGTGTCGACCCAAACGACGGTCGCCTGCGGCGAGCCATCGCCCATCACGGTGGCGACGGTTGCGAAGTTTTTGCCTTGCAGCAGCTTCTTGGCGAGGGCGGGCAGTTCCATGGCGAACTCCTTCACTTAGGGGCCGGGGCGGCGCGTTCCAACAATATAGAAACCGCGCCGCGAAAGGACAGGGCGGCCGGCTAACCCTCGATCTCGGCGAAATCGGCGACGGTATCGAGCGCGGCGCGGGTTTCGGCGAGCAAGCGCAGGCGATTGCGGCGCAAGGCCGGATCGTCGACGTTGACGGTCACCCGGTCGAAAAAGGTGTCGACCGGACGGCGCAAGCTCGCGAGCGCCGTCATCGCGCCGGCGAAGTCTTCGGCCGCCAGCGCGGCGCGGCTGCGGGCGGCGACCTCGGTCAGTCGCTCGGCCAACGCGCGTTCTTCGTCTTGCGCAAGTAGGGTCGGATCGGCGCCGCCGGTATAGGGCGTCCCGTCCTTTTTCTCTTCAATGCGGACGATATTGGCGGCGCGGCGGTAAGCCGTCAGCAGGTTCGCGCCGTCGTCCGAAGCGAGGAACGCCGCCAACGCCTCGACCCGCGCCAGCAACCGGACGAGATCGTCCTCGCCCGTCAACGCGAACACAGCGGCGATCAAATCGTGGCGGACGCCTTTTTCCTTCAAATGCACCTTGAGCCGGTCGGCGAAAAACGCGAGCAGCTCGTTCGCCAATGCGTCGTCAATCGTGACCGCCTTGCGGGCCGGCCGCGGCACCGCTTTGATCAGCGTCTTGAGCGGCACACGCAACTTGTTTTCGAGGATGAGCCGGATGATACCGAGCGCGGCTCGCCTCAGCGCGAACGGGTCCTTCGATCCGGTGGGACGAAGCCCGACCGCAAACATCGATACCAGGGTGTAGACCTTGTCGAGCAGCGCAACCGCGACCGACGTCGGCTGGGTCGGGCAGCGATCATTGGGACCGAGCGGCGCATAGTGCTCGGCAATCGCCCGGGCGACATCGTCGGGCTCACGGTCGTTGAGCGCGTAGTAGCACCCCATCACCCCCTGGAGCTCAGGGAACTCGCCGACCATGCCGGACAGGAGATCGGCTTTGCAGAGACGAACCGCGTTCGTCACGTCGGCCTGGACCGAACCCGGAACGAGTCTGACCACGTCCGGGACCATGATCTCCATGCGGTAGACCTTTTCTGCCAAGGTCCCGACGTCGGCATGGAACACGATTTCCTCAAGCTGGAGCACGTTCGCGCGCAGCGGACGCGCGCGGTCCTGATTCCAGAAAAACTTGGCGTCCGCAAACCGCGCGCGCAGCACGCGCTCGTTGCCGGCGACGATCGCCTTGCCGCCGTCCTGGGCGAGCAGGTTGGCGACGACGATGAAACGGGCGGCCAACTTGCCCTCGGCGCTCCGCAACGGAATGTAGCGCTGGTGCTTGCGCATCACCGCGATCAGGACCTCGGGCGGCACCTCCAGGAAAGTGCGGTCGATCGAGCCGATCAGGACGACCGGGTACTCGACCAGCCCGGCGATCTCGTCGAGCAGTGCTTCATCCAAGTCGGGCCACAGGCCTTCGGCCTGCGCGAGACGCTCGGCCTCGGCGCGAATCCGGCGCTTGCGTTCGTCGCCGTCGGCCACGACCTTGGCGGCGTCGAGATAGAGGCGGTAGTCGCTCACGTTCTTGACGACGATCCGGTGCGGCTGGTGAAAGCGGTGGCCAGCGGTCATCTCGCCGGCGGTCAGATGACCGAACACGAACGGCACTACCGCCCCGTCGAACAAGCAGAGAATCATGTGAAGCGGCCGAACCCAGCGGAGGTCGTTGGCGCCCCAGCGCATCGACTTGGGCCACGGCAGCGCCGCCAACGCCGTCGGCAGCAGCGTCATCAAGAGTTCGGGCGTCGGTCGACCTGGCTGATCGATGACCGCGAACAGGACGCGGGCCTTACCGGCGTCACGCTCTTCGACCTGGTCGCGGCGCAACCCGACCGACTTCAGGAAGCCGTCGATCGCCGACGCCGGTGCGTCGGCCCGCGGTCCCTTCCGCTCGATCCGGATCGCCGGTTGGTGGGCCGGTAGCCCTTCGACGATCAACGCGATCCGGCGTGGTCCGGCCATCATCGTCGCCGAACCGACCTCGAGCCGCGCCTCCTTGAGCGCATCGAGCACGAGCTTCTTCAGGTCCTCGGCGGCGCGCCGTTGCATCCGCGCCGGGATCTCTTCCGAAAACAGTTCGAGCAGTAGTTCAGGCACGGCCGTCCTGTCCGCGCGTCAGACCGCGACGCCCTGGCTCTTCAGCCAGATCTCGCAGCTCCGTTTGGCGAGCGCCCGCACCCGCGCGACATAGGCGGCGCGCTCGGTCACGCTGATAACGCCGCGTGCATCGAGCAGATTGAAGCAGTGGCTCGCCTTGATGCATTGATCGTAAGCGGGCAGCGCCAGATCTTTATCCAACAGCGCTGTGCATTCGGCCTCGGCGTCGCCGAAATGACGGAGCAGCCGGTCGGTGTTGGCGTGCTCGAAGTTGAACGCCGAGAACTCGCGCTCGTTTTGCAGGAAGACGTCACCATAGCTGACGCCGGCGCCATTCCAGTCGAGTTCGAAGACATTGTCGACGCCCTGAACGTACATCGCCAAGCGCTCGAGCCCGTAGGTGATTTCGCCGGCGACCGGCGCACAGTCGAAGCCGCCGACCTGCTGGAAATAGGTGAACTGCGAGACTTCCATGCCGTCGCACCACACTTCCCAGCCCAAGCCCCACGCGCCCAGCGTCGGGCTCTCCCAGTCGTCTTCGACGAAGCGAACGTCGTGGTTCTGCATGTCGACACCCAGCATCGCCAGGCTTTCGAGGTAGAGCTGCTGGATGTCGTCAGGCGAGGGTTTGAGGATCACTTGAAACTGGTAGTAGTGCTGCAGCCGGTTGGGATTGTTGCCGTAGCGGCCGTCGCTGGGACGGCGCGAGGGCTGGACGTAGGCGGCCCACCACTTTTTCGGTCCCAACGCGCGCAGCGTGGTCGCGGGATGAAAGGTCCCGGCGCCCATTTCCATGTCGTAGGGCTGGAGGATGACGCAGCCGCGTTCGGCCCAAAAGGACTGCAGCGACAGAATCAGGTTCTGGAATGTCGGAGACTGGTTCTTCGGCCGTCGCATCGAATGCGCCCCGCCAACGCGCGGCGCACTCTATGAACCCGATCGGAGCCGGTCAAGCGAGCCGGCTGTCACGCGCGCACACCGTCAAGCGGTCAGGCGCGCGCACCGCCGAGCGGGCAGTCGCCGCGCGCGCAGCGCGGCGCGCCAGCCGCGACATAGGTCCCGCACACCGCGCATTTTTTCATGTCGGCGACGGGCTTGGTCGAGGTCGATTCGGCGCTAAGCCGCGCCGGCCCACGCTTGCCGAAAAAGAACTTGGCGATCATCGCAGCGCCGATCCCAAGCGCGACGAGAATGATCAGAATCTTGGTGAGAACGCCCATGCCGTTCCGCTCAAAGCCCCAGTCGGTTCCACCACAGCCGCGCCTCGACCGCCGCCAGAACACCGTCGGCAAAGTTGGTGCCGAGGTCGAGCCCGCCGCCGTCCGCGGCGCCGACCTCGCCGCGCCGGATGAGATCGAACATGGAGCGCGGCGCGCTCATCAGGCGCAAGCGCACGTCGGCACCGAAACGGGTTTTGAGGACGGTCGTCATCTCGCCGAAACCGTCGATCAGGCCCAGGTCGAAGGCGCGCTGACCGGTCCAGAACTCGCCCGAGAACAGGACGGCGTCATCGCCCTTGATCCGATCGCCGCGGCGCTGTCGCACCAGATCCTTGAAGCGGGCATGGATTTCCTGCTGGAGGCCCGTCAGCCGCGCGATGTCGTCGGGTTTCTCCGGCAAGAATGGATCGAGGATCGACTTCTTCTCGCCCGCGGTATGCAGTCGGCGCTCGACGCCAAGCTTGGCGATCGCCTGATCGAGGCCGAAGCCGGCGTAGATCACGCCGATCGAGCCGATGATCGAGTTGCGGTCGGCGTAGATCTCATCGGCGGCGCAGGCGAGCCAATAGCCACCCGAGGCCGCCGCATCTTCGACAAAGGCGAGCACCGGGACTTTCTTCTCGTCGGCCAACGCGCGGATGCGCTGAAACAAGAGCGACGTTTGCGCCGGTGCACCGCCGGGCGAATTGATCTGCAGCGCCACCGCCTTTACGCGCTTGAGCGCGAACGCGCGCTCGAGGAGCGGCGCGATTGACGCCATGTTGAGGCTGCCGCGCAGGCGACCGCCGGCAGCAATCACACCGGCCAGGCGGATGACCGCGACCGTCGGCGCGCGTGCCGCGCGGCCGAAGAACGGTACCCAGCGCGGAAGGCCGCGTCCGGGCTTGGCCACGGGTTCGGTATCCATCGATCGTTAGATAGGGCTTTTACGGCGTCTCGCCAAGCGCGACCGGCGCGGCGCCCCGAAGCACAGCGTCGGCGGCGGCCGTGTAGCGACCGTCGGCCTCGTGCAAGACGAAGCCCGGGGCGATGACGGTTCCGCCGGTCGCACCCTTGACGGCGCGGACGAGCACCCGGCTGGCCGCGGCACCAGGCTTGGGAAGGAGCGGCAGAACCGCGATCGACCCTGCGCTCCGGCTTAAACCTTCGAGCAGTTCATCCAGTCGCTCGGCCAAGTGGATGAAGGTGATGCTGCCGCCAACGCGCGCCGCCGCGAGTGCCGTAACGATCCAATCGGCGAGCGTCGCCCCCGCCTCGGTGCGCGCCGCGGCCCGCGCCGGATCAGGCGAGACGCGACCCTGGCCGGCACGAAAGTAGGGCGGGTTCGCCATGACGTGATCGAACGGCGCTCCCGCTGCCGGCGCGGCGACATCGCCGGGCACAAAGCTGACCCGCGCGGCAAATCCAGCGCGCGCGGCGTTGCTGCGGGCGAGCGCGATAACATCGGCGCGCCGGTCGATCCCGACGATCCAGCAACCAGGTACCCGGAACGCGAGGCAGAGTGCCGCCGAACCAACCCCGGTGCCGAGGTCGAGGACCCGGTCGCCATCCTGCGCCGGAACGGCAGCGGCCAGAAAGACGGCGTCGATCGCGACGCGATCGGCCTTTTCCGGCTGCTCAAGCGCGAGCCGGCCCTCGAACAGCGTATCGATCGTGGTGGTGCGGCTGGCGGCCGGCGTCATCCGCCGTCTCCCGCGGGGCGGCCGATGCCTTCGATCTCGGCGACGATTCGGCGCGCCGCCGCCGCGTCGCTGTCGGCCACCATCAGGCGGCGCGGAATCGCGCCGATGCTGCCCTCGACGATGCTGGTGTGACCATCAAAGACCTCGCTCTCGA
>CAMDOQ010000005.1 GCA_945903685.1 Rhizobium sp. Q54 | reverse complement strand
GTACTCGTTCGATGCGATTGGTTTGCGGTATCGGTCTTGCCGCGCTGATCGGGCTTGCGGCCGCTCCGGCGCTTGCACAGTCAGCCAAAGCCGCCAAGCACATGATCGCGGCAGCCGATCCGCGGGCGGCCGCGGCCGGGCTCGAGATGTTGCGCGCCGGGGGAGGCGCGGTCGATGCCGCGATCGCTGCCGTGCTGGTGCTGGCGGTGGTCGAGCCGCAGTCCTCCGGCTTGGGCGGCGGCGCATTTCTGCTTCACTTCGACGCCAAGAGCGGCACGACCCTCGCCTACGATGGACGCGAAACCGCGCCCGCGGCGGCGGTCCCGGACATGTTCCTCGGAGCCGACGGCAAGCCCCGGCCGTTCATGGAGGCCGTGGTCGGCGGCCTGGCGGTCGGGACGCCTGGGCTCGTCCGTATGCTCGAACGTGCGCATCGCGACCACGGCCGGCTGCCGTGGGGTCGGCTGTTCGGGCCGGCGGCGCAATACGCCGGCACCGGTTTCATCGTGTCGCCCCGGCTCGAGGGCTCGATCGTCCAGGACCGCACCCTCGCAACGTTTGCCGAGACGCGGCAATACTTCTTCACGCCCGACGGTGTACCGCGCCGCGCGGGATCGCGCTTAAGCAACCAGCCGATCGCCGATGTGCTCGCGGCGATTGCGCGCGACGGCGCCGACGCGTTCTACCGGGGCACGATCGCGGCCGACATCGTTGGCGCCGTCACCACGGCGCCGCGTAACCCGGGGCGGCTCGCCTATGCCGACTTGGCCGGCTACGAAGCGCGCGTGCGCGAGCCGGTGTGCGGACCTTATCGCCGCTACCGGGTCTGCAGCATGCCGCCGCCAAGCTCGGGCGGCATCGCGCTGTTGCAGACGCTGGCGCTGCTCGAGCGGTTCGAGCTGAGGCGGCTGCGGCCGACCTCGGCCGAGGCCGTTCATCTGGTGGCCGAGGCGAGCCGGCTCGCCTTCGCCGACCGCGCCCGCTATCTCGGCGATCCCGAGCACGTCGCGGTACCGGTCGCCGACCTGCTCGATCCTGCCTATCTTCGCGGTCGCGGCACGCTGATCGATCCGGCGCGGAGCCGCGGCCGGGCCGTCGCCGGTACCCTGCCGGAGCGGCGCGGCGAACGCTTCGCGCCGGCCGAGGCGGCCGAAATACCGGCAACCTCCCACCTCACCGTGATCGATGCCGAGGGCAATGCCGTCAGCCTCACCGCTACTATCGAGGGACCGTTCGGCGCGAAGCTCATGGTGCGCGGTTTCCTCCTCAACAACCAACTCACCGACTTCGCGTTCGCGCCGCTGGGCGAGGACGGACGCGCGGTGGCGAATGCGCCGGCACCTGGCAAGCGCCCGTTGAGCTCGATGGCGCCGACCCTGGTGTTCGACGAGAGCGGCAAACTTCGCCTCGCGGTCGGATCGCAAGGCGGCAGCCGCATTATCGGTTTCGTCGCCAAGATGACGGTCGGCGTCCTCGACTGGGACCTCGACATTCAGAGCGCGATCGATCTGCCTCACTATCTCAATCGCAACGGCGCCACCGAACTCGAAGGCGACACCCCCCTGGCGCCCCTCAAAGCGGCGCTCGAAGCGCTCGGGCACGAGGTTCAAATACAGCCGATCAACAGCGGCCAGCAGGGGCTCGCGGTGACGGCGAGCGGGATCGAGGGCGGGGCCGATCGTCGCCGCGAAGGGGTGGCGCTCGGCGACTAGCCGCGGCGCGACAACGCTGGCGGTCAGCGGTGTGACGACGGCGGTCAGCCGCGCGCCGTTGCGACGAAGAAGGTGCGGCGGAACGGAAACAGCGTCCGGCCTTCGCTGTCGCGCGGATACGCGTCCTTTATACGTGCCGCGTAGGCTTCGAGGAAGCGGCGTTGGTCAGCCCCGTCGAGTGCCGCGAGCACCGGACGAAGCGACGTACCCCTGGCCCACTCGAACGCCGGGTTGTCACCGGAGAGAACGTGAAGGTAGTCGACCTCCCAGATGTCGAGCGCGGCGACGTGCGGCGCGAGTACCGCGTAGTACGCTTCGGGTGCCAGGATTTCACGCCGGCCGGCCACGTCGGCGAGGCGCGGCGCCAAACCCCATTCATCGACCAACGCGCTCAAGATCGACTGCAGCGGTCGATGATGGTTGCGCGGCATCTGCACGGCGAGGGTGCCGCCCGGCGCGAGCACGCGGACCAGCCGCGGGAACAGCGCGGCGTGGTCGCCTAACCAATGCAGGGCCGCGTTCGAATAGATAACGTCGGGAGCGATATCGGGGCGAAAGTCGGCGATATCGGCGTGCTCGAACCGTGCCCGAATCCCGGCGGCGCGGGCGGTCGCCAACATCGCCTCCGAACTATCGACGCCGACGATCGTGGCTGCGGGCCAGCGTTCGGCCAGCAGCCGCGTGATGTTGCCGGCGCCGCAGCCCAAGTCGACCGCGACCCTCGGCGCCGCGACCGGCACCCGCGCCAGAAGGTCGGCTGCGGGACGCGCCCGCTCGCCGCCGTACTTCAGATAGGTTTGGGGGTCCCAGGCCACGTCGACGCCGGGATCACCGTCCCGGGCTTGTCTTCGCGTACCACGTCCGTGGGCGCCTTCACCGGCGGCAGCATCGGCTGATTGGTGAACTGGCCGGCCGCGAACGGATTGGGTTCGCTGTAGCAGTTCACGCTGCCGAGCGTCCGAAAGCAGTGAACGACCGGGCTCGGCGGCGGCACGAATTGGTCGCAGAACGGCTTCTCCTTGAAGGCGTTTTGCACTTCGCACTGCTTGCCGGTCACGCTCGACGCAGCTTCGTTGACCAACGTCATGGTCATCAGCCCGCACCCCGATAGCAGGGGCACGGCGACCAAGAGAAACGCCAGGGCGAGGTTTCGTCGCATGGCCCGGAGACTAGTCCGCGGTCCGGCTAACGTCGAGTCAGGGTCGTTACCGATCGAGTGATCGCCATCACAATCGGCTCAGCGCCGATTGGCGGTGCGTCGATCGAGCACAGCGGCGCGATCGGGCAGCGTCAACCGGAAGACGGTTCCGGCCGGTCCCGACGCCGCGAGTTCGATCTCGCCGCCATGAGCATGCATGATGTCGCGGGCGATGGCGAGCCCGAGCCCGGTCCCGCCGCTCCGCGCCGCGCCCTTGAAGGGCTCGAACATATGAAGGCGCGCCGCTTCGGGAATACCAGGTCCGGTGTCGACGATTTCGATCACTGCCGCCGCCGCGGTTCGCGCGGCACGGATCGCGATCGAACCGGTGGCGAACCCCGCCATCGCCTCGGCGGCGTTGCGGGTCAAATTGAGAAACACCCGAAACATCTGCTCGCGGTCGCCGACGATCGTGAAACCGGCGGCGATGTCGCTGCGGAACTCGACCCCCGCCGGCAGGGCCAGCGTCAGCGCGGCGCGGACGTCGCTCACGAGATCGCCAAGATCGAACGATTGGCGATCGAGCACGACGTCGTCGCCGCGGCCGTAGCGGAGCGAGTTGGTACAGAGCGCGATGGCGCGGTCGATCGAACGTACCAGCGTCGGCGCAATGCGGCGCACAGCGGGATCGGCGCTGTCGGTCAGGCGATCGGAGACGAGCTGGGCGGTGGCGAGAATATTGCGAAGATCGTGATTGATCTTGCTGACGGCGGCACCCAGCGCAGCCAAGTGGGAGCGCTGGCGCAACGCCGCGCGTAGGTTCACTTGCATGTCGGCAAGTTCGCGTTGGGCGACGCCGATCTCGTCGCGGCGGGCCGAGATTTCGGGACCGACGGTCGAGTCCTCGGGGGCATTGCGGAACGCGACCATGCTCTGCGTGATGCGGCGCATCGGCCGCACCATCAGCCACTGCAGGCTCAAGAACACGAAACCGGCGGTTATGACCGAGATGAAAATCGACAGGGTTAAGATGCGAATCGAAAAATCCCGCATCGCCTGCTGCATCGGATACTCGTCGAGGATAACGTCGATGGTATCGCCGACCGTGCCCGCGTTGCCAGCGACGCTGATCACGCGCTTCCGATTCATCATCAAGGTCTCGAAAGCATCGACGGCAAGGCCGAACCAACTCGGATCGCGCAGGTCGAACGACGCATGTACCGGCGGCGGCATATCGTCGCCCAGGTAGAGGCTGCGCGCGTCTTTGCGTTTGATCGACACGATGCGGACCATCGCTTGTTCGAGCAATTTGTTCGAGAGCGTGGCACTGATCGGTTGATTGGGCGCGGCATCGAGCGCCAGCGACGCCAGGTGCGCCGCCGCCAACCGTTCCTCGAGGTAGACCTGTCGGAACCGCGCGATCGAAGGTACGTAGATCAACACCTCGGCCAGCATCACGAACCCGATCGTGAGCACGAGGAGGGGAGCCGAAAGGCTCGAGAGCGGAAAGACGGCGCGCAGCGGCATCGCCGCTAGGATAACCGAATGCCGCCAAAATTGCGGCGGGTCAAATGAAGCGGAGCAAGAACCTGACCCAGCGCCGGATCGCCGGGCTCAGTAATTTGGGCGCCAACGCGCTCGCCGCCGCGCGCCGGCTGACCTCGGAGTAGGTCGGATAGGGAAACACCGTCCGCAACAACCGGTGCGAGCGCTGGCGGGCCCCGATCATCATCGTCCACGGCACGATCAATTCGCCGGCATGGGCGCCGAGAATCGAAACACCGAGCACGCGGTCGCGGCGGTCGGTCACGATCTTGATGTGGCCGGCGGTCGCGCGGTCGGCCTTGGCACGATCATTTTCGGCGAACGGCCACCGCAGGATATTGACGGCATGGCCGGCACCGCGCGCAGCGGCCTCGGTCAGCCCGACATGCGCGAGCTCGGGCTCGGCATAGGTGACCCACGGAATCGGTCGCGGTTTGACCGGGAGCGCGAACGGCAACAGCACATTCTGCAGAATCCCGATCGCCTGATAGTTGGCGAAATGGGTGAACTTCAGTCCGCCAGCGGCATCGCCGATCGCGAACACTCGCCGGTTGGTGGTGCGTAGCGCGCGGTCGAGCGCGATGCCAGTCTTGTCGTACGCGATCCCGGCCGCTTCGAGTCCGCGCGGCAGGTTGGCGCGGCGGCCGGCCGCGACCAGAACGTGGCTGCCCGTGAGCGTGCGGGCGCCTGCGGCACTCATCGCCGTGACGCGTAGGTTACCGGCCTTGCCTTCGACCCGCGCCACCGTCGCCCCTTCGAGCACCTCGATCCCCTCGCGGCGAAGCTCGGTCGCGATCTGCTCCGCCATCTCGGGCTCATCGGCCGGAAGCACGCGTCCCGCTTCGACGATCGAGACCGCTGCCCCCAAGCGTCGGAACGCTTGGCCGAGCTCGATCCCGATCGGCCCGCCGCCGATGACGACGAGGTGCGCCGGCAACTGCGTGAGATCGAAGATTGATTCGTTGGTGAGATAGCCGGACTCGGCGAGGCCCGGGATCGACGGCACCAACGGCGACGACCCGGTCGCGATCACGTAACGTTTGGCGACGACGCGGACGTCGCCCGCGGCGACTTCGCGCGGGCCGATGAATTCGGCGTCGGCCGCGACGACGCGGACGCCTAGCGCCGCGAACCGCTCGACCGAGTCGTGCGGCGCTATCTCGGCGATGACGTCGTGGATGTGGCGGCGGACGCGCGCGAAGTCGACCCTAGGCTCGGCGTCGACACCGAAAACGGCTGCCGCCCGCGCCCCATGCGCGGCGCGCGCCGCCGCAATCAGCGCCTTCGAGGGAACGCAGCCATAGTTCAAACAATCGCCGCCCATGCGGCCGCGCTCGATCAGCACGGTGCCGACCCCGAGCTGGGTCGCCACCGCGGCGAGCGAAAGGCCGCCTGATCCGGCGCCGATGATGCAAAGGTCGGTGGCGATCGTCTTGGTCACGGACTCACTTCTTGCGGCCTAACGCGCGCCAGCCAATCGCCGCTTCGGGGCTAACGGTCGCGACTCCGCCACCGTTTGTAAACGACAGGCACCAAAGCGAGCAAGGCGAGCCCGACGATCGGCAGCAGAAAGTGGGGCTCGAGAATGAGCCCGAGATCGGGCGTAGCGCCGGCGTCGAGCAGCGCCCCGAGGCTCGATCCGACGCTGGCATAGATGAACGTGGCGGGCACGATGCCGACCACGGTTGCGATGACGAAAACCTTGAGCGAAACGCCAAGAAAGGCCGGGACCAGGTTGACGACGAAGAACGGGAACGCCGGAACCAACCTTAGGAACAACATGTAGCTCAAGGCATTGGCCCGAAACCCGGCCTCCATCTTCTTGACTGCCGGGCCGGCACGCGCGAGCAAGTGATCGCCAAGTGACGATTTGGCGGCGAGGAAGATCAACGTAGCGCCCGCGGTGGCGCCGACCGCAACCAACGCTCCGCCGAGGAGCGTTCCGAACAGGAAGCCTCCGACCAGCGTCATCACCGTGGCGCCGGGAATCGAGAGCGCCGTAACCGCCGCGTAGGCGAGCACGAACAGGGCCGCGGCGGCGGTTGCGTGGGCAGCGACGAAGGCGACGAGGTCGGCGCGATGGGTGCGGAGCGCATCGAAGCCGACATAGCGGTCGAGACGGAACGCGAACACCGCGAACGCCGCGACGGCCAAGAGCGCGAGCGGCCACAGGCGCACCAACCGAAACGGCACCGGCGGACGGGACGAACCCAGGTCGCTCACTCGACAGCCCTCCTTCAGGCGCGATTTGCGAACGGCCTCCGTGACCGGAAGCGGGTTCGGGTTATGGCGGTTACCGGAACGCGGCGCCAATCACCGGTGTGTGAAAAAAAGCGGGCGATTTCCGTACGTTGACTTCGTTAGGTCGAACCCGTATAAGCCCTGCCTTGTCTCTACCGCACGGTAGCGAGACGGGTCAATCCATACGCGGAGAACTGGACCGTGAAACGGACGTTTCAACCGAGCAAGATCGTGCGCAAACGTCGCCACGGCTTCCGCGAGCGCATGTCGACGACCGGGGGACGTACCGTCATCCGGCGGCGGCGCGCCAGAGGCCGCAAGCGTCTCTCCGCGTAAGCGATGCCTGCCAAGTGCGGGCGGCTTAAGCGACGTTCTGACTTTACCAGGGTCGCCAGCCGCCGGCGCAAGTGCGCGACGCCCGGGCTCGTCCTACAGGCGGCACCGATGACGAACGTGAAGCCCGGATCAATCCATGACTGCCGTGTCGGTTACACCGTGAGCAAACGCGTCGGCAATGCGGTCGCGCGCAATCGTGCCCGCCGGCGCCTTCGCGCCGCCGCGGCGGCAGTCCTACCTGCCCACGCGCGCCCCGGTCTCGATTTTGTCGTAATCGGCGTCCCGGCGACATTGACCCGCGCCTTCGCCGACCTTGCCGGCGATTTCTGTACCGCGCTCAAGCGTGTCGGTGCCTGGCGCGAGACCGACGCGGTGGCCCCGTGAGCGCAATCCGCGCCGCCCTTGTTTTCGCCTGTCACGCGCTCATTCGCGCGTATCAGTGGCTGATCGCGCCGCTGATCGGGCCGCGCTGCCGGTTCGCACCGTCGTGCTCGGAGTACGCCTTCGAGGCGATTGCGTTGCACGGACCCGCGACCGGCTTCTATCTCGCGCTCCGGCGCGTGCTGCGCTGCCACCCGTGGGGCGGCCACGGCTACGACCCGGTACCGGAGCGCAAGCCGGACGTGCACCCCGCTTGCCGACACGAGGCTGGATGATGTTCGGGAGCGGCGGCGACAACAAGAATCTGATCATCGCGATCGTGGTATCGCTCGCGATCCTATTGGGCTTCCAATTCCTCTACGAAATGCCGCGCATCCGCGAAGCGCAGCAGCGCCAGCAAACGATCGACGCCACCAAGCCCAAGGTCGAGCCTGGCGCGCCGGGGCTGGCCCCGGCGCCGGCGCAACCGGGCGTGGTCGCACCGACGGTGACGCCGGCCGAAGAACGCGCCCAACGGGTCGCGACCACGGCGCGGGTCAAGCTAGCCTCGCCGAAACTCGCCGGCTCGATCGCGCTCCAAGGCGCCCGCTTCGACGACCTAACCCTCGCGGGTTACCGCGAAGAGGTGAAGCCCGGCTCGCCCAATATCACGCTGCTGTCGCCGGCCGGAACGCGCACCGCCTACTACGCCGAGTTCGGCTGGTCGGCGGCGGGCGAAGCACTCAAGCTTCCCGATGCGACCACCGAGTGGCGCGCCAATCGCACCGATCTGACCGTGTCGACGCCGGTCACGCTCACCTGGGATAACGGCGACGGCCTCACGTTCGAGCGCATGATCGCAATCGACGCCAACTATCTCTTCACCATCACCCAGCGCGTCACCAACCGCAGCGCCAAAGCGGTCACGCTCTATCCGTGGGGATTGGTGACCCGATCCGGAACCCCGCCGACGCTGGGCTTCTTCATCCTGCATGAAGGGCCGCTCGGCGTGTTCGACGGCACGCTCGCCGAGTACGACTACGACGAGCTGCAGGACAAGAAACGCCTGACCAAGAAGAGCACCGGCGGATGGATCGGCTTCACCGACAAGTATTGGTTGGCTGCCCTGGTGCCCGACCAGAAGGAAGCGTTCACGGCAACACTCAACCATCAGGTCCAAGCCGGGCTCGACAAGTACCAGGTCGATTTCGTCGGCGAAGGTCGCGCGCTCGCGCCTGGCGCCACAATTGAATCGACCAGCCGCCTGTTCGCCGGGGCCAAAGAGGTCGACGTTCTCGATTCCTATGCCGAAGGCTTCGGCATCGTCAGCTTCGACAAGGCGATCGACTTCGGCTGGTTCTACTTCTTGACCAAGCCGTTGTTTAAACTGATCGCCTATTTCAACCAGCTGCTCGGCAATTTCGGGCTTGCGATCCTGCTGCTGACCGTGATCGTCAAGCTCATCTTCTTCCCGCTCGCCAACAAGTCCTACAAGGCGATGTCGATCATGAAGAAGTTGCAGCCCGAGATGCTGAAGCTGCGCGAACGCTACGGCGAGGACCGCCAGCGTCTCAACCAGGAGATGATGGCGCTCTACAGGCGCGAGAAGGCGAACCCGCTTGCCGGCTGCCTGCCGATCGCGGTGCAGATTCCGGTGTTCTTCGCACTCTACAAGGTGATGTTCGTCACCATCGAGATGCGGCACGCGCCGTTCTACGGCTGGATCCACGACCTGTCGGCGCAGGACCCGACGTCGCTGTTCAACCTGTTCGGGCTGATCCCGTGGGACCCACCGCTGTTTCTGCAGATTGGCATCTGGCCGCTGATCATGGGTGCCAGCATGTGGATGCAGCAGAAACTCAATCCGACGCCGCCCGATCCGATCCAGGCCAAGATGTTCATGCTGTTGCCGATCTTCTTCACGTTCCTGCTCGCCAACTTCCCGGCCGGGTTGGTGATCTACTGGACCTGGAACAACGTGCTTTCGATCGCCCAGCAGTGGGTGATCATGAAGCGCGAAGGCGTCGCCAACCCGGCCGCCTGAGCCGCGCGGGTGACCCGAGCCGCCGCCGTTTTCGGCCCACCCGCGTTCGATGCCGCCGAGATCGAAGCCGGCCATCGCCTGTTCAACCGGCCGTGCGAATTCATCGCCGGCGTCACCACGATCGATCGGATGCCCGCGCCGCAAGGGATCGAGGTCGCCTTTGCCGGGCGCTCGAACGTCGGCAAGTCGAGCCTCTTGAACGCGCTGACCGGGCGTAAGGCGCTCGCCCGGGTCTCGCACACCCCGGGCCGGACCCAACAGATCAACCTGTTCACGCTGGGTGGGGCGCTGGTGCTCGCCGATCTGCCAGGCTACGGCTTTGCCAAAGCGCCGGAGCGCGAGATCAAACGGTGGCTCGGATTGATCGACGCCTATCTCCTGGGCCGGCCCAACCTGCGCCGCGTCCTGCTGCTGATCGACGCTCGCCACGGCCTGAAGCCGCCCGACCACCGCTGGATGAAACGGTTCGACGAAGCGGCGGTCGTGTTCCAGATCGTGCTGACGAAAGTCGACAAGATCAAACCCGAGGCACTCGCCGCGCTCATGACCGCGCTCGGCGAAGAGCTCGCCAAGCATCCGGCGGCGCATCCCGCGATCGCGCCGACCAGCGCGTTCGCGCGCACCGGAATCGAAGAGCTGCGCGCCGCTCTCGCCCAACTGGCGAGCGTAGCCTGATCGGGCTATAAACCGCGGGCTATGGCGACGCCCGAATCCTGGACCCGCACCGCGCAGACGCTCGCCGAAGCGCTGCCCTATATGCGCCGCTTCGCCGGCCACACCTTCGTCATCAAGTTCGGCGGCCACGCCATGGGCGAAGAGGATCTGACCGATTTCTTCGCCCAGGACATCGTGCTCTTGAAACAGGTTGGCATTCATCCGGTCGTGGTCCATGGCGGCGGACCGCAGATCAGCCAGATGCTCGACCGTCTGAAGATCAAGAGCTCGTTCGTCGAGGGCTTGCGGGTTACCGACCGCGCCACCGTCGAGATCGTCGAGATGGTGCTGTCGGGGTCGATCAACAAGCAGATCGCGATGGCGATCACGCACGCCGGCGGGCGGGCGATCGGCCTCTCGGGCAAGGACGGCGACCTGATCGAGGCGCGCAAACTCAAGCGCAAGGTGCGCGACCCCGAATCCAACATCGAGCGCGTGCTCGACCTCGGCTTCGTCGGCGAGCCGGTCCGGATCAACGCCGAATTGTTGCAGACGCTGGCGCGCTCGGAGGTGATTCCGGTGGTGGCGCCGATCGGAACCGACGCCAAGGGCGCGACCTACAACATCAACGCCGACACCGTGGCCGGCGCCATCGCCGGCGCGCTCAAGGCGAGCAAGCTCGTGTTACTGACCGACGTCGAAGGTGTGCTCGACAAGCGCAAGCAACTGATCAAGGCCCTGACGCCGCGGGCGGCGGCCAAGCTGCTCAAAGACCGGACTGCCACTGGCGGCATGATTCCCAAACTCGAAACCTGCCTCGCCGCGGTCGCGAGCGGCGCACAGGCGGCGCACATCTTGGACGGCCGCATCCCCCACGTGCTGCTGCTCGAAGTCTTCACCGCGCACGGCATCGGCACGATGATCAGCGCGCGGCGCTAACGCGCCGCCGGCACCGCGTCGAGATCGCGGAAGTAGTCGATGTACCAATCCATTTCGTCGCCGCCCAACGGGAAATCGACCCCGTTACGGGCGTTGACGATCGCGTGCGGCGGAATCCGCGCGATGTGACGCTGCATCTCGATCGCGGTCCGCATCGAGAGCTTGCCCTTCCAGGCAAGGGCGGTCACCGCCTTGCCGGTCTTGGAATCAAGCAGGCGGCGGATCGCACGTTCGGGCTGCTTGGTGACGAGCGCGAGCGCGGTGACGACGAACTCGCGGTTGCCCTGCTGCGCCGCCTTCTGGATCTGCTCGTCGTCGAGCTTGCCCTGCTCGAACATCTTTTCCGCGCGCTGGCGCGCTTCGAGCCCGGGGTCGAGATCGCCGCGTTCGATGCGCTTGCGCACGCTCTCCTTGACCACCTTGGCGGTCTCGGCGTCGATGTCGGCGCGATCGACCAGGATGTTGAGGAGCGAGGAACTGACGAAGCCGGCGATCCGGCGCATCGCCTTGGGCGAAAGTATGGGCCGCTGCACCAGCGGCTCGTGCCAGGGCTCGACCTCGGGCGCCTGCTCGATGATACGATCCAGCGTCTCCTCGCGGATCTGCGCGCTCGGGTTGGCCAAGAGTTCGCCGACCGCCGGGAGATTACGCTCGGCATCGACGATCGCGTCGGACAACCGTTCGCTCACGTTCTTGCGCCGCGCGATCGCGACGAGCGCGCCTTCGGCCGGACCCTGGGCGATGATCTCGAGGAGGTCCTCGTCCGAGAGCAAGATCGAATACTCGAGGATCGGGGCAGAGACGATGGTTTCGAGATCGATCGCCAGCCGGCGCAGCAGTACGATCGGCACGTTGGTCGCGTGCTTGATCTCTTCGGAGATGATCTGGCGCACGCGCGGCAGTTGGTCTTGCGCGAGCGTGTTGAGAATCTCGAAGGTCAGGTCCTGGACCGCCGATTTTTCGGTCGAGGACAGGCCTGGGATCAAGCGGCCGATCTTGAGCGCAAGGTCGCAGCGGACCTCGTGATCGACGTCGGTCGCGAGCAGTTGGTCGGCCTGGAGCGGCGTCGAAGGGTTGGCGGCGATCTTGCGCCGCACCCGCGCGTCCTTGTCTTCGGCGAGGTAGTAAAGGAGCTCGGGCCGGGTATCGGCCTGGCCGGCGACGCGCGCCCGCTGCTTGGGATCGTTGTGGCGAACGAGGACCTTTGCTTCCTCGTAGGGAATCGGCTTGGCGTCCTCGATTTCCGGCTCTTCCTTGAGGATGCCGAACAACTCCTTGAAGCTTTTCAGCAAGGCTTGGCCTCGGCGCGCGCGTGCGAGGTGTCTTCGCCCGGCCGCGTCAACGCGAAGTTGCCCTTGCCACTGCGCTTGGCGCGGTACATCGCTTCGTCGGCGCGCGCTACCAACTCCTGAACGGTTTCGGACCGGTCCAGCGCCGACACCGCGATCCCGACCGAGAATCCGAGCGGACGATCGGGCGAGCCCGAGAGCGGGCGCAGCAGGAGGGACGCCTGCAGCAGTGCTCGCGCCTTGGCTATGGCGCCCGCCTCGTCGACTTCTTCGAGCCACAGCGCGAATTCGTCGCCGCCCAGGCGCGCGTGCATATCGGCGATGCGGCTGCCCTTGCGCAGGATGTCGGCGACGACCCGGAGCGCGTCGTCGCCGCGCTGATGGCCATGAACGTCGTTGACCTGCTTGAAGTTGTCGAGATCGACGTAGAGCAGCGCACCTTGGCGGTTCATGCGCCGCAAATGCTGGTGGCGGCGGTTGACCTCTTCGAAGAAGGCGCGCCGGTTGAAGAGCCCCGTCAGTTCGTCGGTTCGCGAAATACGTTCGAGCTTTTGCAGGTTGAGCACCTGCTCGATCGCGATGCCGAGGTGGTCGGCAACGCCGGCGAGCAGCAGCCGGGCATCATCGTCGAACGGCTCCGCCGCCGCACGCGAGACGCAGATCGCGCCGTTGACGATATCGTGGCAGACCGAGGGCATGGTGAGCCCGACGGTACCGGCGACGGCAAGTTCGTAGGGACCGGGGTTCGACTTGGCGTCTTTGATCTGGGCGTCGATTTCGCTTTCGACCGGAACGCCCTCGATGCCGCCGTAGTCGGCCGCGAGCTTGAGTGCGCGGTCTTCGCCGCGCAGATATACCCAGCAGTGCGCCGCCGCGATCGCTCCGGCGATCGATTCGGCCGCCACCGTCAACATCCGCCGCGGATCGACTTCATTCCTGATGGTGTCGATCAGCTGGTTTTGCAGGCGTTCGCGGTTGCGCGCGCGTTCTAGCGCCATGTCGCGCTCGCGCGCCAGCGTAACGTCGCGGCAGACGCCGCGCGCGCCCATGCGGTGGCCATCCTCGTCGAGCACCGGCACGGACGATACCAGCAGGCACGCCGACTTGCCGTCCTTGCGCTTGACCCAGAGTTCGACGCTGTCGACCGGCAGATCGGACTCGAACGGCAACAGCCCGCCGATCGGATGCTGGTGATCGATCAAGCCGCGCGCCGGCTTGCCCGAGAGCTCGTGCGCGGTGTAGCCCAAAGCGCCGCGCGGCGAGACGAAGCTGAAGGTGCCGTCGGCCTTGGTTTCCCACGCGAAGTCGGACGAGCAGGTGACCAGGTCCTTGAATAGTTGCCGCGACGCGATCAACGCCTGGGTCAGGTTGCGGTCAGCGGTGATATCGCGCGCAAGCAGCAGGACCGAAACGTCGTCGGGTGCGTGGCCGTGCGGGATCAGCGACACTTCGAGCGCCTGGCCGCCGTTGGTTCCGGGCACCTCGACCTTTTCGCTGTGCGGTAAGCCATCGGTTGCGACCCGTGCCATCCGTCCGGCTAGCGCCGGCAGCGCGCCTTCGCGGAGCGCCGCGACCAACGCGGTTGCTGCGGCGTTGGCGCCTACGATGTCGCCGAAGCGGTCGGCGAGCAGCGCCGGACCGGAGTGGCGCTTGAGCGCGTGGTCGGGCGTGAAGGTGAGCGGCGCGAAACCGGTTTCGGCGGTGCGCGCATCGGTGCGGATGGTGCGACGGCCGGTCATTGCGCTCGCCTCACGACGTCCCTGACTGGCCGATCACGCCCGGCGCCGGCTTGCCGAACAGATAGCCCTGGCCGTACTTGACGCCGGCCTCGATCAAGAACTTGGCGACCGGCTCGTCCTCGACCATCTCGGCGATGGTATCGATGCCGAGGTCGGCACACAGCGAGGCCATCGCCTTCAGGAACGATTTTCCGTTCGGCTTCGACAGCGCTTCACGGACATAGCTGCCATCGATCTTGACGAAGTCGATGTCGAGGGCGCGCAAGTATTGGAACGCGGCGGCGCCGGCGCCGAAGTCGTCGAGGCAGACGTGATGGCCCTTGTCACGAAGTTCGCGGATCAGTTTGTTGGTCTGCTCGAGGTTGATGATCTCGGCCGATTCGGTGACCTCGAACATCAGCTGCTTGCGCAGGCCGTTATGGGCGTCGAGCAGCGCCTTGAAGTCGCGCAAGAACACGGCGTTTTCGAGCGAGCGTCCCGACAAGTTGACAGCGATGTAAAGCTCGTGGCCGTTGTCGTTAGCTTTCTTGATCTTCTCAATCACCTTGCGGCACATCGCGAGATCGAACTCGCCGATCACGCCGACGTCCTCGGCGAAGGTGATGAGGGCGAACGGCGACTGACCGGGCGCCGAATCCTTGAACCGGACCAGCGCCTCGGAGTGGTGGACCTTGCGGGTCTTCAAGTCGACGATCGGCTGAAACACGATGTCGAACTTGCCCGACTTGATGATCGAACGGAACTCGGCAATTTTCTCGACGGTCTCGTCGAGCATGAGTTTGTAGCCCTCGGCGAGTGCGGTAACGGTGAAGTCGCCGGGTTTTTCCGAAAACTTGTTGATGGTGTAGAGGATGGCGCGCGCTGCGTCCTCTTCCGAAAGCTTGTCGGCGACGTCGAGGGCGACGGTGGTCGATCCGACCGTCACGCCCTGGCCGGTCGGATCGACTGCTTGGGCACGCTGTGAAATCGTTTGCTCGAGCGCGGTGACGTCGACCGACCCGTCGTGCACGATCGAGAATTGGTTGTCGTCGATCCGCGACGCCGATTCGCCATTCACCGAGTTGACTTTGAGGTGGCTCGACACGTCGGCCAGGAAGTCGCCGGCGGTCTTCTTGTCGAGCCGCCCTTCGAGCTCGGTCAGGCCTTCGACGTTCAAGAGCGTCATCTGATAGGGCCGCTCGGCCGGACTGCTCTTGACCAACTGCAGCGCCATGGTCGCGAACGACTCCTTGTTGAGGAGCCCGGTCTCTGCGTCGCGGCTGGCGGGGTCGACGGCGGTCGTCACGGCCGGCATCGAACGCTTGGCCGACAGCGCGAGGAACAGTCGGTTGGCGCGGTCGGGGAGGTGCGAGGCGAACAGCGCGACACGCTGTTCGCGACCGCCGGCCGCCATCAGGCGCAGGTCAACCGGGCCGAACCGGCTCTGCTTCTCGGCGGTGGCATAGGCCGCGAGCAACAGGCGTTGATCGTCCTTGATCACGAGGTCGATGAAGGGCCGGCCGATCAGCTGATCCGCGGTCGCACCGGCGAGCCAGTGGACGGCGCCTACCGCGTAAGAAATACGCCGCTGGTCGTCGAGCTCGACCAGGGCGTCGGCGGCGGCAAAGGCGAACGCCACGAACCGGTCGCGGTCGGACCGGAGATTGGTAACGATGCTTGCCTGGCCGTTCATGCCCGAGGGTCGCGCCCGATTGTGGCCGTGATCGTAACCGCAAATTGACGTGGTTTCGGCCGTCTTCGGCCGGAACCAGATATCGCATAGGGCTGGTTGAATCGCAAACAACCGGAGCGCGTAGCGCGGTGCGACGCCCCGGGCGTCAATCCCCGGTTGCCGCCCTTGCGAGCCTGCCGCACACTCGCAATCATGGTTCCGCCATCTCGCGCCGTGCAGCCCGCCGATGCCGCCAACCGCGGCTGGCCCGACCGGATCGAGACGTGGCTGTTCGACCTCGATAACACCCTTTACCCGGCCAGCAGCGCGATCTTCGGCGCGGTTACCGCCCGCATGACCGCGTTCGTCGCCGCCCATGTCGGCGTCACACTCGATGCCGCGGCCGCGCTCCGCCGCCGCTACGTCGCCGACCACGGCAGCACGCTCCGAGGCCTCATGGTCGAGCACGGCGTCGCGCCCAACGACTTTCTGGCCGACGTCCACAACGTCGATATCGACCATATGGAACGCGATGAAACGCTCGATCGCGCGATCGGCCGGCTCGGCGGCCGCAAGCTCATCTTCACCAGCGCCACCGTTGCCCACGCCGAGCGGGTTCTCGCCCGGCGCGGCCTGCGCCACCACTTTGATACGATCTTCGACATTACCGCCGCCGACTACGTGCCGAAGCCGGCGCCGACGACCTACGACCGCCTGATCGCCCGCCACGGCGTCGTGCCGCACGCCGCCGCCATGATCGACGACGTTGCCGACAATCTAGCGCCGGCCGCCAGGCTCGGGATGGTGACGGTGTGGGTACCCGAGACCGCCGCGCTGGTGCGCTCGCACACTGACCGCGATCACATCCACCACGTCGCGCCCGATCTGACCCGCTGGCTGGCAGAGCTCACCGCCGTCCGGAGCGCCGGTTGACAGAGCGACCGGGGCAGCTATGTTCCGCCGGGCCGCTTGGAAGCGAGCGGCGAGGGCGATTTTCCGAACGTTGAGCGGTGCGACAATGACGACGGCTGAGTTGGCCCAGACGATCGATCGAGCGTGGGAGACCCGCGACGCAGTGACGACCAAGACCGTGGGCGCGGTCCGCGACGCGGTCGAGGCGGCGCTCGATCTCCTGGATCGTGGCGCCATGCGGGTCGCCGAAAAAGTCGACGGCCACTGGCGGGTCAACGAGTGGCTGAAGAAAGCCGTCCTGCTGTCGTTCCGGCTCTACGATATGGAGCCGATCCCGGGCGGTCCGGGCCGCGGCACCGCCTGGTTCGACAAGGTGCCGTCCAAGTTCGCCGGCTGGGACGAGGGCCGGTTCCGCCAAGCCGGCTTCCGCGCCGTCCCAAATTGCATCGTTCGCCGCTCGGCGTTCATCGCCTCGGGCGTCGTTTTGATGCCCTCATTCGTCAACTTGGGCGCCTACGTCGATTCCGGCACTATGATCGACACCTGGGCAACGGTCGGAAGTTGTGCGCAGATCGGCAAGAACTGTCACATCTCGGGCGGCGTCGGCATCGGCGGCGTGCTCGAACCGCTGCAGGCGAGCCCGGTCATCATCGAGGACAATTGCTTCATCGGTGCGCGTTCGGAGGTGGCCGAGGGCGTCGTGGTCGAAACCGGCGCGGTCTTGTCGATGGGTGTCTTCATCGGCGCCTCGACCAAGATCGTCGATCGCAGCACCGGCCGCATCTACGTCGGACGCGTGCCTGCTTATTCGGTGGTGGTACCGGGCAGCCTGCCGGGCAAGCCGCTCCCCGACGGCAGCCCCGGACCGAGCCTTTATTGCACCGTCATCGTCAAACAGGTCGATGCCGGAACGCGCGCGAAGACCTCGGTCAATGAGCTCCTCCGCGACTAGCACGGGCGCCGCATACGATCCGCTGCCGCTGGCGGTCGAGCTGATCCGCTGCGCCAGCGTGACGCCGCGCGAGGCGGGCGCGCTCGGGGTCCTGGAACGGGTGCTGGGCGAGCTCGGCTTTCGCTGTCACCGGCTGCCGTTCGAAACGCCCGGCACCGAGCGCGTCGACAATCTGTACGCCCGGCTCGGCGACCGGCCGCCGCACTTCTGCTACGCCGGGCACACCGACGTCGTGCCCGAGGGCGATCGCGCGCGCTGGTCGCGCGACCCGTTCGGCGCGTCGGTCGCCGATGGCGTCCTGTTCGGGCGCGGCGCGTCCGACATGAAAGGCGCGATCGCCGCTTTCATTGCGGCGCTCCGTCGCTTCCTCGATCGTCACGGTGGCCGGCCGCCGGGGTCGATCAGCCTGCTGATCACCGGCGATGAAGAAGGCGTTGCGGTCAACGGCACCAAGAAAGTGCTCGAGTGGCTCAAAGCGCGCGGCGAGACCATCGATCATTGCCTGGTCGGCGAGCCGACCAACCCCGATACGGTCGGCGACATGGTCAAGATCGGCCGCCGCGGCAGCATGAACGGCAAGCTCACCGTAATCGGCACCCAAGGCCACGTCGCTTACCCGCATCTAGCCGACAACCCGATCCCGCGCTTGCTCCGCATGGTCGCGGCGATCACGGCCGCGCCGCTCGATCGCGGCACCGACTATTTTCAGCCGTCCAATCTCGAACTTACCTCGATCGACGTCGGCAATGCGGCCACCAACGTCATCCCGGCGCGGGCGACCGTCCAGTTCAACATCCGCTTCAATCCGCTTCATACCTCGGCCAGTCTGACCGAGGCCCTGCGCGCCAAGTTCGACGCGGTCGGCGGCGCCTACGAGTTCGCGATTCACGTCACCGGCGAAGCGTTCCTGTCGCGGCCGGGCCCGTGGTCGAACCTGATCGCCCAGGCCATCAAGCGAACGCTTGGGCGCGAGCCCGAACTGTCCACGACCGGCGGCACCTCGGACGCGCGTTTCATCAAAGACATTTGCCCGGTGGTCGAATTTGGCCTGATCAGCCAGACCATGCACAAGATCGACGAGCAGGTGCCGGTCGCCGACGTTCATGCCCTGGTCGAGGTCTACGTGGCGGTCCTCGAGGCTTACTTCGCCGCGGGCGGCGCCGGTCATGCCGCCGCGCGCTGAGATCGTCGGCGCCATCGTCGGCGCCTTTCGCCTGCTGCTGTTCGACGCGCAGGCGCTCGCGCGTTTCAACCTGACGGTCGAGGGCTTCTGGCGCTCGTTCTTTGCCGCCGTCTTGATCGCACCATTCTTCGCGCTGATGGCCGCGCTCGAGTTGAAAGGCCGGCTTGGCGGCACCAGCGTCGCCTGGGTCGTCGCGGTCGAACTCGGCGCTTACGTCGTCGGTTGGACCGTCTACCCGCTGCTCATGGTCTACGTCACCCGACTGCTCGGGCTGTCGCACAATTATGTGAGCTACATCATCGTCTTCAACTGGGGGAGCGTAGTCCGGATCGCGGCGTTTTTTCCGCTGATCGCGATCGGCAGCACCGGGCTCGTCCCGTCGAGTGCGATGGCGACTTTGATGGTGGTCGCGATCTTCGTCGCGCTCGGCTACCACTGGATTGTTGCCCGGGCCGCGCTCGGCGCGAGCGCCGCCACCACGCTCGGCCTAGTCGTCCTCGAATTCGTGCTCTCGCTTCTGCTCGACCTTGGCACGACGCGGCTGTTGCGTTAAGCGCCGGCCGTAGGCGACCTCGACCAGATAGAGGCCGTGTGGCGGCGCGACCGGGCCCGATGCCGCGCGGCTGCGTGCGGCGAGCGCAGCGGCGACGTCGCGCGGCGCCCAGCCGCCCTCACCGACCCGCTTCAACGTGCCGACGATCGAACGGACTTGGTTGTGCAGGAACGAGCGCGCCTTGGCGCGGATCAAAACTTCATCGCCCTGACGTTTCACCGTGAGTACGGCGAGCGTTTTCACGGGCGACGCCGCCTGGCAGTGGGTCGAGCGGAACGTGGTGAAGTCGTGCCGCCCGATCAGAAACCGCGCGCCTTGCTGCATCGCCCGCACGTTGAGCGGCTTGGCGACGTGCCAGACCCGGCCGCTGTCGAGCGTGGGCGGCGCCGGCCGATTGAGGATGCGGTAGAGGTAGGTGCGGGCGCGGGCCGAGAAGCGGGCGTGGAAATCGGCCGGCACGGACGCCGCCGTGACCACGCTCACGCGCTGCGGCCGCAGGTGGGCGTTGAGCGCCTTGAGCAGCGTAAGGGGTGCGGTCGGCCGCTCGAGATCGACATGGACGACCTGGCCGAGCGCGTGGACGCCGGCATCGGTCCGTCCGGCAGCGATAACGGTGACGGTTTCGCCCGAAAACGCGGCGACCGCCTGTTCGAGCGCCTGTTGAACCGCGAGGCCGTTGGCTTGGCGCTGCCAGCCGACGAAACCGGCGCCGTCATACTCGATCGTCAGCCGGAAGCGGGTCACGACGTCGATGCGGGAAGATCGAGCCGCGTTCCGGCGGCGATCGGATAACCGCGCAGGAATTCGCCGGCGCCGAGTGCGCTCCGCCCCGGCCGCTGCAGCTTGAGCAGCCGGAGTGCGCCCGCACCGCAGGCGACGGTCAGATCCGCGTCGAGCACCTCGCCAGCGCCGCCGCGTGCACCGCCTGCAACTGCCGCGGCGAACACCTTGATGCGCTCGCCGGCGTGCGCGAACCAGGCACCCGGCTGCAGCGCGAGCGCGCGGACCTGGCGTTCGAGCTCAACCGCGGGTTTGCGCCAGTCGAGCGCGCCGTCATCGGACGTGAGCTTCCGCGCATAGGTGACGCCGGTGGCTGGCTGCGGCACCGCTTGCGACGTACCGGCGGCGAACGCCGCAAGCGTCCGAACCGCGAGCGGGCCGCCGAGCGCCGCCAGCGTGTCGTGGAGGCTGCCGCCGGTGGTCGCGGGACCGATCGCGACCTTTTCCACCGCGAGCACCGGACCGGTGTCGAGACCGGCCTCCATGACCATGATCGCGATCCCGGTCTCGGCATCGCCGGCCATGATCGCCCATTGGATCGGCGCCGCGCCGCGCCAGCGCGGCAGTAGCGAGGCATGAACGTTGATGCAGCCGAGCCGGGGCGCGGCCAAGATTGCCGGCGGCAGGATCAGGCCATAGGCGGCGACCACCGCCGCATCGAGCCCGAGCGCGGCGAATGCCGCCTGCTCGTTCGGGTCTTTGAGGGTGCGCGGCGTTCGCACCGGGATGGCGCGCGCCGCGGCATACGCTTGCACCGGGGCAACGCGCTCGCGCTGGCCGCGGCCGGCGGGACGCGCCGGCTGGGTATAGACCGCGGCGAGTTCGTGACCTGCCTCGATCAAGGCAGCGAGCGTCGGCACGGCAAAGTCCGGCGTTCCCATGAACGCGAGCCGGAGCCGGTTCATGCTCAGGCGCTCTTCAGCAGTTTCTGCCGTTTCGCCTTGGAGAGTTTGCGCAGGATGATGCTGCGCTTGAGCGCGCTGATGCGGTCGACGAACAGCGTGCCCTCGAGGTGATCGAGTTCGTGCTGGATGCAGCGCGCGAGCAGCCCCTCGGCCGCGACCGTACGCTCGGCGCCCGAGGGTTCGGTGAAGCGCACTTCGACCGCCTTCGGCCGCATCACCTTCTCGTAGTACTCGGGGAACGAGAGGCAGCCTTCTTCGAGTTCGATCGCCTCGTCGGCCGCGGCAACGACGACCGGGTTGATCATCCGGAGCAGTCCCTTGCCGTCTTTTTCCTCCGAGGCGTCGACGACGATGATGCGCTTGGGCTCGCCGACCTGAATCGCGGCCAGTCCGATTCCAGGCGCCGCGTACATGGTGGCGACCATGTCCTCGATCAGCGTGCGGATCGCAGCGTCGATCCGCTCGACGGCCGTCGATAGGGCTTTGAGGCGCGGGTCGGGAGCGACGATGATCGGTAGATGGGTCATGGCTGGAAATGCTGTTCGCGCCCTAGGTAGGGCAGGCCTCCGCGAGCGTCAAGCGCGGGTGGGGAGTGCGGGCCCTTCATGCTAAGGTCCGCCGCCGATGGATAATTCGTTGGTCCTCGCCGCCGTGATCGTCGCCGCCGCCGGCCTCGCCGCGGCCTGGATGCTGGCCGCCTCGTGGCGGCGGAGCGGCGATACGACCGCGACCGCGACCGCGATCGAGGCGCTGGCCCGCGGTCAAAATGAGCTCGCCGGGCGCTTGAGCCAGATCGCCGCCGACGGCATCGCCCGCGAAGGGCAGCTCGCCGAAACCGTGACCCGACGGCTCGATGCGGTCGCGAAGCAGATGGGCGAGAGCCTGACGACGTCGTCCACCCGCACCGCCGAGACCTTGGGCGATCTGCGCAAGCACCTGAGCGTGATCGACCAGGCGCAGAAGAACATCGCCGAACTCAGCACCCAGGTGCTGGGATTGCAGGACATCCTCGCCAACAAGCAGGCGCGCGGCGCGTTCGGCAACATCCAGCTCCGCGACCTCGTCCAATCGATCCTGCCGCCCTCGGCCTACGCCTTCGAGGTCACGCTCAAGAACGGCCGCCGCGTCGACTGCCTCATTCAACTGCCCAATCCGCCGGGGCCGATCGCGGTCGACGCCAAGTTTCCACTCGAGAGCTATCAGATGCTGCGCAACGCCGGCGACGACCGCACCCGCGCCGAGGCCGCGGCGCTGTTCCGGCGCGACGTCTTGAAACACGTCAAGGATATCGCCGAGCGCTACATCCTACCGGGGGAAACCGCGGAATCGGCGCTGATGTTCCTGCCCTCGGAAGCGATCTACGCCGAGCTTCACGCCAACTTCACCGGCGTGGTCGAGGAATCCTACCGCGCCAAGGTATGGATCGTGTCGCCGACCACCTTGATGGCGACGCTCAACACCGTGCGGGCGGTGCTCAAGGACGTCAACATGCGCGTGCAGGCCGCCGTCATTCAGGGTGAAGTCCAGAAGATGCTGGTCGACGTCCGGCGCCTGATCGAGCGGGTCGACAAGGTCCGCCACCACTTTGGCCAGACCGCGGCCGATCTCGCCGATATCGTGACCTCGGCCAAGAAGATCGACGCCCGCGGCAAGAAGATCGTCGACATCGAGCTCGGCGAGACCGCGGCGCCCGAGACGCTCGAGGCAACCGCCACGGCCGAACTCGAAATCCCGTTCGGCGACCCGCGCTAAAGCGCTTTGCGGCCGCGAAACGCCGCCGCCAGCGTGCCGTCGTCAAGATAGTCGAGTTCGCCGCCGACCGGCACGCCGTGAGCCAAGCGGGTGACCGCGACGCCGGCCGCTGCCAGCGCGCCAGCCAGATAGTGCGCGGTGGTTTGGCCGTCGACGGTCGCGTTGGTCGCCAACACGACTTCGGCGACGCCGGCCTCGCGCACCCGGGCCACGAGTTTCGGGATGTTGAGATCGTCGGGTCCGATCCCGTCGAGCGCCGAGAGCGTGCCGCCGAGCACATGATAGCGGCCGTTGAACATCGCCGCGCGTTCGAGCGCCCACAGGTCGGCGACCTCTTCGACCACGCACAGAGTCTTGGCATCGCGGCTGATATCGGTGCAGATCGCGCACGGATCGTGGGTATCGAGATTGCCGCAGACGCCGCAGACGCGGATCTGCTCGGCCGCGGTTTTGAGCGCTTGCGCGAGCGGCGTCATGACGGCGTCGCGGTTCTTGATCAGGTGGAGCGCCGCCCGCCGCGCCGAGCGCGGCCCCAAGCCCGGCAGCTTGGCGAGCAGTTGGATCAGCCGTTCGATCTCGGGCCCGCCCGAGCTCACCCGCCGCATCGCCGTACCGCCTAGCCGAACGGCAGCTTGAAACCGGGCGGCAACTGCAGGCCGCCGGTGACTTTGCTCATTGCCTCGGCCATCTGCGTCTCGAGCTTGGCTCGGGCGTCGCGGTGCGCGGCGACGATCAGGTCTTCGAGCATTTCGCGCTCGCCGTCCTTCACCAGCGAGGGGTCGATCGCGACGCGCTTGAGCTCGCCCTTCCCGGTCAACACCACGGTTACCATGTCGCCGCCGGCGGCGCCGGCGATCTCGATCCGTTCGAGCTCGGCCTGCATTTCGGCCATCCGGGTCTGCATCTCCTGGGCCTGCTTCAGCATCTGGCCGAGGTTCTTCATATGGGGTCTCCCTCATCGGCGGGCGGAGCGTCGTCGTCGGGCGCCTCGGCGAGGGCGGGCTCAGGGCGCACCTCGCGGACGGCGCGGACTTCGGCGTTGGGAAAGGCGGCGAGCGTCGCCGCCACCAGCGGGTGGTCCATGACCGCGTCCTTGAGCGCCTTCGATTTGCGCGCGCGTTGGTCGCGAAGCGTCGGCGCGCCTTCGGCGCTCGATACCGTCAGCCCCCACCGGCGCCCGGTCCAGGATTCGAGCTTGCCTTTGAGCGTTCCCAGGAAATCGGGCGGCACGCCGGGGTCGAGTCCGAGTTCGAGATAACCATCTTCGAATTTGACGAGGTGAACCTTGTCGATCAAGACCGCAACCAGGCGCACCTCGCGCTTGGCATCGACCAACGCGACCAATTCCTCGAACGATTTGAGCGCCAGGGTCGGCGGTGTTGCCGGCGCCGGGGCCGGATCGCGCACTGCACGCTGATCAATCGCGGCATCGCCGGCAAAGCGCGGCGCGGCAGCGATGGGGCCGGGCAGGGCGGCTGTGCTCGCGCCGGACGGCGCGGCCGCCGCGCGTGGCTCGGACGCCTGACGGGAGGGCGCAGCCTGAGCCCCGGCCGCGCCTTCGCCCGACTGACGAACCAGGTCGGCCGGGCTCGGCAGATCGGCGACGAACGCCAGCCGCACCAACAGCATCTCGACCGCAGTTGCCGGCGCCGGCGCCTGGCGCACTTCGTTCAAACCTTTGAGCAACATCTGCCAGGCCCGTGCCAACACCGCCATCGCGAGACCCGTGGCCATCTCGGCGCCCTGGGTGCGCCTCGCTTCGGCGACCGCGAGTTCGTCGGCGGCGGCGCCGACGATCTTGAGGCGGGTCAGCCAGTGCACAAGCTCGAGCAGGTCCTGGACCACGACCAGCGGATCGGCGCCGATCGCGGTGAGGTCGCGGAACTTGGCGAGCGCCGCCTTGGCGTCGCCGGCCATGACGACGTCGAGGAGATCCAGCACCTTGCCGCGATCGGCCAGGCCCAGCATCTCGCCGACGGCGGCATCGGTCACGCTGGCACCGCTTTGGGCGATCGCCTGATCCAACAGCGAAAGGCCATCGCGGACCGAGCCTTCGGCGGCGCGCGCAATCAGGCTGAGCGCAGCCGGCGCCACCGCGACGCCTTCCAACGCGGCGATACGGCCGAGATGCGCGAGCATGGTTTCGGTATCGAGCCGGCGTAGATCGAAGCGCTGGCAGCGCGACAGCACCGTGATCGGGATCTTGCGGACTTCGGTGGTCGCGAACACGAATACGACGTGCGGCGGCGGCTCTTCGAGGGTCTTGAGCAAGGCGTTGAACGCCTGCGTCGAAAGCATATGCACTTCGTCGATGATGTAGACCTTGTTGCGCGCCGAGACTGGGGCGTAGCGGACGCCGTCGATCAGCTCGCGGATGTCGGCAACCCCGGTGCGGCTCGCGGCGTCCATCTCGAGCACGTCGATGTGACGGTCCTCGGCGATCGCCACGCAATGCTCGCACACGCCGCACGGATCGGCGGTCGGCCCGCCCTTGCCGTCGGGGCCGGTACAGTTGAGCGCCCGGGCGATAATGCGGGCGGTCGTGGTCTTGCCGACGCCGCGCACGCCGGTCAGCACGAACGCATGCGCGAGCCGGCCCGATTGAATGGCGTTGGTGAGGGTGCGGACCAGCACGTCCTGGCCGACCAAGCCGGTGAAGCTGGTCGGGCGGTACTTGCGGGCGAGAACGCGGTAGGGCTGGGCGGCGTCGGCCATGGCGGTTCAGGGGTCACGGCACACGGCGCCGCCGGGCCGGAACAAGGGTGGGGGCTGGTGAGACGACCCGGAAACGACCCGTTACGGCTGCTTCCTTCCGGACCTGACCGGGTTAGCGAGCGATCCGTCCGCCGCCAACCCCCGTAGGCACTATAGCAGCCCGGGCAACGCCCGAGGCAAGCGCGGTCCGCGCCGGCGCCGCCCACCGATTGCCGGCGCGCGACGATCCGTGCGAGGCTCCGCCGACTTTCGCTCCCGCATGTCGCAAGTCCACATCTTCGCCGGCAATGCCTTGGACCGCGCCGCTAACGTCCGGCGCGACGGTGCCTGGCTCGCTGCCAAGCGCGCCGATCCCGACACCCGCTTTCTCGCGTTCTGGCGCTTACATGCGCTGCTCGTCAAGGCCGAACCGCCGCGGCTGGCGTGGCTCGACTTCGAACGGGCCGGCGTCGCCGCACCCGATGCGCCGATGGTATTCCTGGGCCTCGAAGGGGGCGACGCCAGGTTTGCGATCGACGTCTCCGTGCTCGATCCGCCCGAACCCTTTGCCGCCACGGCGAACGCACAGTTCGTCGAAGTCAGAGCCGCGGCGCAGCTCGTGACGGTGCCGGAATCGGGCATCCTCGCCCAAGCGCGCGCGCTCCTCGATTGGCACCGGCGCCACCGATTTTGCGCCGTCTGCAGCCACCCCACCGTCATCGCCGAGGGCGGCTATATGCGCATTTGCTCGAACGCGGCGTGCACGGCGCAGCATTTCCCGCGTACCGACCCGGTCGTCATCACCGTGATCGTCCAGGGCGATCGCTGCCTGCTCGGACGGTCGGCGCGGTTCCCGACCCAGACCTATTCAGCACTCGCCGGCTTCATGGAGCCCGGCGAGTCGATCGAGGAAGCGGTGCGGCGCGAGGTCTTCGAAGAATCGGGCATCCACGTCGGTGCGGTCCGCTATCATTCGTCGCAGCCGT
Organism: Rhizobium sp. Q54; assembly: GCA_945903685.1. Lineage (GTDB taxonomy): Bacteria > Pseudomonadota > Alphaproteobacteria > SHVV01 > SHVV01 > SHVV01. Next base: position 10,848 of record CAMDOQ010000005.1, on the reverse strand, counting down.
GGCCGTTTCCGGCCTCGCTCATGATCGGCTGCTTTGGCGAGGCGCTCTCGGAGGCGATCGCCATCGATCCGGTCGAGATCCAGGACGCGCGCTGGTATTCGCGCGATCAAGTGGCGCGCGCGCTTGCCGGCGAAGACCCGGAAACCGGGCTCAAACTACCGCAGCCGCTCGCCATCGCCCACCAGTTGATCCGCTGGTGGGTCACCCACCCGGGCGAAAAGATCTTTTAAGAACAAAGTGATAAAAAGATTTCGCCGGGAGCGGATTAGGTCGCCGGGGGCCGGTGTTCATCACGTCGAACGGGTGCGGCCCGGGTAGCGTCGGCGGCACGAGTTCCATTCGGGGATTCCATCAGATTCAACCTCAAGGGAGTTAATGACATGAAGCTCGTTGCTTTGACCGCCGCGGTGTTGTTCGGCGCCGCGATTCTCGGTGCACCCGCGCAGGCTGCCTGCAAGGACGACCTCGCCGCCCTGCAGAAGTCATCGATGGCGATCAAGGACGCCAAGAAGAAGGAAATGGTCGAGAAGCACTGGAAGGAAGGCGACACCGCCGCAAAGGCCGGCAAGGAAGCCGACTGCATGAAGGCGGTCGCGGCGGGGAAGAAGGCGGCCGGCTAATCCAGCGGCTCGATACGTCAAGCGAAGGGGCGGCCCACGGGCCGCCTCTTTTTTTTGCGCCTGCCGATCAGCCGCCGCGCCGGAACGAATGCGCCGGATAAACGCCGAGCACCTTGAAGTGACGGGTGAAGAAGCCGAGTTCCTCGAACGCACCGATCACTGGCGGGTCGTCGGCGTGGCCTTCGATGTCAGCGTAGAACTGGGTCGCCGCGAACGAGCCGCCGACCTGATAACTCTCGAGCTTCACCATGTTGACGCCGTTGGTCGCGAACCCGCCCATCGCCTTGTAGAGCGCGGCCGGAACGTTACGGACGCGGAAGATGAACGAGGTGATGGCGGGGCCGGCCGCGAGGGCCGGCCGCACCGACTCGCGCGCCAAGATGACGAAGCGGGTGGTGTTGTGCTCGGCGTCCTCGAGATCGGTCTTGAGAATTGTGAGGCCGTAAATCTCGGCAGCGAGCGATGATGCGATCGCGGCGTCAGCCGGGTCGCGGCGGCGGGCGATTTCGGCGGCGGCGCCGGCGGTGTCGGCGAAGACGTGCGCTTTGAGCCCGTGCCGCCGGATGAAGTCGCGGCATTGCGAGAGCGCATGAATGTGGCTGTAGACGTTCTTGACCCCGGCGAGGGTCGTGCCCGGGGCCGCCAGCAGACAATGCTGCACGCGCATGAAATGCTCGCCGACAATATAGAGCGGCGAATCGGGCAACAGGTGGTGAATGTCGGCGACACGGCCGGCGACCGAGTTCTCGATCGGAATCATGGCGCGGATCGCTCGCCCCTCGATCACCGCCGCGAACGCGTCCTCGAAGGTGTCGCACGGCAGTGGCGCGAGTTCGGGCAGCACTTGCCGGCAGGCCAAATGCGAATAGGCACCGGGCGCGCCTTGAAACGCGATCGTTCGGGACGGATCGGATGGCGGGGGAACAGCAGCCATGGCAGGTCGGAGTTTCGCCGACGTCAGGGGCGCCGGGCAAACCGGCTGGTCGCGAACAGACGCCGCGCCTTGTCGAGGTCAGCCGGAGTATCGACACCGAACGGAACCGTGTCAACGAGCGCCGCGTCGATACGCAGGCCGGCTTCGAGAGCGCGGAGCTGCTCGAGCCGTTCGCGACGCTCGAGCGGGCTTTGCGGCAAGACGATGAAGCGGGCGAGCGCCGCCGGCCGGTAGGCGTAGATGCCGATGTGGTGGAGGAGCGGGCCGGGGCCTGACGGCGCGGCGGAGCGGGTGAAATAAAGCGCGCGCCCGATCCGCGCGCCGGGCGCGAGCGCGACGATCGCCTTGACGACGTTGGGATCGGCCGCCTCGGTCGGATCGTCGGTCGGCGCAACCAAGGTCGCGATATCGACCGCGGGGTCGGCCAGCGGCGCGACCACGGCCCGGATCGCGTCGGGCTCGATCAGCGGCAGATCGCCCTGGAGATTGACCACGGCATCGAAAGCCGCGGCGCCGCCAAGCGCGCTAAAGGCCTCGTAGACGCGGTCAGAGCCGGTCGTGTGGTCGGGGCGGGTCAAGAGCGCGCGCCCGCCGGCAGCTTCGATGGCTTGCGCAATCGCCGTGTCGCCGGCCGCGACCACGACCGGCCCGAGCGCCGCTTCGGTCGCGCGCCGCCACACCTGCACGATCATCGGGGCGTCGCCGATCAAAGCGAGCGGCTTGCCCGGCAGGCGGGTCGCCGCCATCCGCGCCGGAATCACGACGAGGGGTTTGAGAGGCTGGGCCACCCGGTCGCTGCTCCTGAAAAGCCGAGATATTGCGCCCTGTTCGGGTCCGATTGCGGGCGAGTTATACGGGTTGCACCGCGGGCGGGGAAGCCGCTAATCTCCAACCGGCCGCGCGGGCCGCCTGTCCGATTGTTCGGGAACCAGCCATGAACGCCCTTGATTTCAACAAGATAGCCGGTGCCGGATTGGCGGCAGTCCTGCTGATCACGGTCCTCAACATCGCCGGCGACGCGATCTATAAGCCGCGCGTTCCCGAGCAGACCGCGATGACGGTGGCGGCCGAGGAAGAAGACAAGGGCGGCGCGGCCGCGGCGGCCGACACCCGCCCGCTGCCGGTCCTGCTCGCCGAAGGCAACGCCAAAGAAGGCGAAAAGGCCTTCAAGAAGTGCGTCTCCTGCCATACCGCCGAGAAAGGCGGTCCCAACCGCGTCGGCCCCAATCTTCACGACGTGGTCGGCCGCAAGGCCGCCGGCACCCCGGGCTTCAGTTTCTCGAGCGCGATGGCGGGCTTCGGCAAGCCGTGGAGTTTCGCCGAACTGGACGCGTTCCTCGCCAACCCCAAAGGCGTGGTCGCTGGCACCAAGATGACGTTCGCCGGCATCAAGAACCCGGTCGAGCGCGCCAACCTGTTGCTCTATATTCGCTCCTTGAGCGACGCGCCCAAAGACCTGCCCAAGTGACGCGCTGCCGGCGCCGCGCGCGCCGGAACGATCGCCACCGGGGCAGCGGCTGACGATGCCCGCTCCGACTCCCGATCTCGACCAGTTGACGGCATTTGCAATCGCGCTCGCCGATACGGCGGGCGCCGCCATCCGCCCTTATTTTCGCCGCCCGATCGCGGTCGATACCAAGCCCGACCGCAGTCCGGTCACCATTGCCGATCGCGAGGCCGAGCAAGCGCTCCGGCGCTTGATCGAGCGCGCCTACCCCGACCACGGCATCGTCGGCGAGGAGTTCGGCACCGTCCGCCGCGACGCGCGCTTCGTGTGGGTGATCGACCCGATCGACGGCACCAAGTCGTTCGTGACCGGGACGCCGATGTTCGGCACCCTGATCGCGCTCTGCGACAACGGCCGGCCGCTGGTGGGCGTGATCGACCAGCCAATCACGGCCGAGCGTTGGATCGGCGTGGCCGGCGCGCCCACTCGCTTCGACGGCGAGCCGATCCGCGTACGGTCGTGTCCCCGGCTCGACCAAGCGGTCCTGTTCACGACCGGACTCACCTATTACCCGCCGCCCGACCGCGCCGCCTTCGAGCGCCTGGAGCGGACGGTCAAGCTCACCCGCTTCAGCGCCGACTGCTACGCCTTCGGCCTGCTGGCGATGGGGTTCGTCGACCTTGTGGTCGAATGTTCGCTCAAAGACCACGACTTCGCCGCGCTGGTGCCGGTGATCGAGGGGGCGGGCGGCGTCATCACCGATTGGCAGGGCCGACCGCTTGCCTTGGGGAGCGACGGCCGCGTTCTCGCCGCCGGCGATCCGTCCCTTCACCGTGAGGCGCTCGCGATCCTCGCCGGATAGGGCGCGAGCCGGCTTACGTTTGTGCGCTCGCGTGCGTAGGCTAAGGGCGCCGCTTTCCGTGGAGACCGCGCATGATCTGGTCGTTGTTCCTTCGTAATCTGCCCGTCGTCCTGGCCGTGGCGGCGATTGCCGCTGGGGCCGCGATCGCCCAGCCCAAGCATGGCCACGCGCTCCTCGGCGACCTCAAATACGGGCCCGACTTCAAACATTTCGACTACGTCAACCCCAACGCGCCCATCGGCGGCACCGCCCGGCAGTACGCGATCGGCGGCTTCGATTCGCTCAATCCCTTCATCGTCAAAGGGCGCGCCGCCGCCGGGATCGGCCTGATCTACGACCAATTGATGGAGAGCTCCGCCGACGAGGCAAGCGCGCAGTACGGTCTCATTGCCGAGAGCGTCGAGACGGCGCCCGACAACACTTGGGTGATCTTCCATTTAAGGGCGGCGGCACGCTGGCACGATGGCACGCCGATCACCGCCGACGACGTCGTCTGGACCTTCGACATGCTCCGCAGCAAAGGCCATCCGACCTATCGAACCTACTGGGCCGACGTCGCAACCGTCGCGGCGCTTGCGCCGACGCGGGTCAAGTTCACGTTCAAGCACGCCGACAACAAGGAACTCGCGCACATCTTGGGCCAGCTGACGGTGCTGCCGAAGGCCTACTACGCGACGCGCGAGTTCGACAAGACCACGCTCGAGCCGCCGTTGGGAAGCGGACCGTACCGCGTGCTCGAGCTCGAGGCCGGACGATCGATCACGTTCGAGCGCGTCCCGACTTATTGGGCCAAGGATCTGCCGGTCGCCCGCGGCCACAACAATTTCGAACGTATCCGCTACGACTATTTCCTGGATCAAACGGTCGCGCTCGAGGCGTTCAAGGCCCACGTCTATGACTTCCGCGCCGAAAGCAGCGCCAAAGACTGGGCGACTTCGTACGAATTCCCGGCACTCAGGCAGGGCCTCGTCGTCAAGGAGGAGATCAGGCACGAGGTGCCGACCGGGATGCAGGCGTTCGTCTTCAATTTGCGCCGCCCGCTGTTCAAGGACCGGCGCGTGCGCGAGGCGATCGCTCACACCTTCGACTTCGAATGGGCCAACGCCAATCTGTTCTATGGCCAGTACGTTCGCACCGCGAGCTACTTCTCGAACTCGGAGCTGGCATCGAGCGGGCTACCCGCGGCCGAGGAACTCGCAGTGCTGAACCCGCTGCGCGGCATGGTCCCGGACGAAGTCTTCACCAAGTCGTTCGCGCCGCCCGCGACCGACGGCTCGGGCCAGAACCGGGCCGGCTTACGCGCCGCGACCCAGTTGCTCGCCGCCGCCGGGTTCGCGGTCAAGGACCAAAAGCTCATCGACCCCAAGACCGGAAACCAGGTCGAGATCGAGTTCCTGCTGGCCGATCAGCGCTTCGAGCGCATCGTCGCGCCAATGATCCGCATCATGGAGCGGCTCGGTATCAAGGCCCGCATCCGTATCGTCGACACCGCGCAATACCAGAAACGCATCGACACGTTCGACTTCGACATGATCATCGGCAGTTGGGGCCAATCGCTCTCGCCCGGCAACGAGCAGATCGACTTCTTCGGCTCGGCCAGCGCCGGCCTCGAAGGCAGCCGCAACCTGGCCGGCATCAAGGACCCAGCGATCGATAAGCTGATCGAGCTCGTTATCAACGCGCCCGACCGCAAGACGCTGATCGCGCGCACCCGTGCGCTCGACCGCGTGCTGCTGTGGAACCACTTCGTGGTGCCGCAGTTTCACATCCAGAGCTACCGCATCGCCTACTGGAACAAGTTCGGCCGCCCGGCGGTCACGCCCAAATACTCCCTGGGCTTCAACACTTGGTGGGTCGACCCCGAGAAAGAAGCGGCGCTCAAGCGCGGCGAGGCCCAGCTAAAAGGGCAGTGAAGCGATACGATCGCGCGCTAAATCCCTTAATATGCCGGCGACGGCTTAACGGAGAGCGCGGATGCGGGTCGCAGGTTCTTGGTTGTTGGCGGCGTGGGCGCTCGCGGCGGCGCTGGCGGCGCCGACCGCCGCGCAAACCCAAGGCCCGAGCCACGGCCTGTCGACGTTCGGCCCGGTCAAATACGGCCCCGATTTCAAACATTTTGCTTACGTCAATCCGGGCGCACCCAAGGGCGGGGACATTCGCCTTCACTCGATCGGCGGCTTCGACAATTTGAATCCGTTCATCTTGAAAGGCGAACCGGAAGACAATGCCGCGCTGCCCTTCGATACGCTGATGGAAGCCGCGGGCGATGAGCCCGATTCGGCCTATGGGCTGATCGCGAAGTCGGTCGAGGTCCCGCCCGATCGAACCTACGCGCTCTTCACGCTGCGCCCGGAGGCGCGTTTTCACGACGGCTCGCCGATTACCGCCGAGGACGTGGTGTGGACGTTCGAGACCATCCGCACCAAGGGCCATCCCCGTTTCCGCATCGTCTACCGCGACATCGCGAAGGTCGAAGCGATCGGGCGCGACAAGGTCAAGTTTACATTCAATCCCGGCGAAACCCGCGACCTGCCCTTGATCGCCGCCAGCGTCCCGGCGCTCTCGAAGGCGTTCTTCGCGGAGAACGAGTTCGACCGCACCACGTTGAAGCCGGTGCTGGGCTCGGGCCCCTATCAGGTCGAGAAGGTTGAGGCCGGCCGATCGATCACCTATAAGCGCGTCGCCGACTACTGGGCCAAGGACCTGCCGGTCAACGTCGGCCGCCACAATTTCGAGCGGATCCGCGTCGACTACTACCGCGACCGTTCCGTCGCGTTCGAGGCGTTCAAAAGCTACGAGTACGACTTTCGCGAGGAATTCACCTCGAAGACGTGGGCGACCGAATACGACTTCCCCGGCACCCGCAAAGGGCAGGTCGTGCGCGTGACGCACCCCGATGCGCGCCCCTCGGGTACCCAGGCCTACTTTCTCAACACCCGGCGCGACAAGTTGAAGGACGTGCGCGTGCGCGAGGCGATCGCCCTCGCTTTCGACTTCGAGTGGCTCAACAAGAACCTGTTCCACGGCCTTTACCGCCGGACCAAGAGCGTCTACGAGAACTCGGACCTCGCCGCTCGAGGCGTACCCTCGGAATCGGAACGTCTGCTGCTCGAGCCGTTCCGCGACAAGCTGCCGGCCGATCTCTTCGCCAAACCGATCCACTTTCCGGCGACCGACGGCTCGGGCAACGCGCGCGACAATCTTCGCCGCGCCGCCGACCTGCTCAAAGCCGCCGGATGGGCGATCAAAGACGGCAAGCTTCGCAGCGCTAAAAACGAGCCTTTCGAGATCGAGTTCCTGACGTTCGAGCCGTCGTTCGAGCGGATCATTGCGCCGTTGGTCAAGAACCTCGAGCGTTTGGGTATCGCCGCCCGCATCCGCATCGTCGATTCGGCGCAGTACCGCAAACGGGTCGATGAGTTCGACTTCGACATCACCACCGCCCGTTTCGTGATGTCGCTCACCCCCGGGATCGAGCAGCGCAACATGTGGGGCTCGGACGCGGCCGCGGTGTCGGGGAGCTATAACCTCGCCGGCATCAAGCACCCGGTGATCGACGCCCTGATCGAGACCATGGTCGCGGCCAAGGATCGCGACGCGCTCACGGCCGCGGCGCGTGCAACCGATCGCGTCATTCTCTGGAACCATTACCTGATCCCGCAGTGGTTCAAGGGCGAGCACAACATCGCCTACTGGGACAAGTTCGGATTCCCGGCCGATAAGCCCAAATACGCGCCCGGCTACCCCGACACCTGGTGGCACGACGCCGCCAAGGCCGCCGCCCTCGCCCAGGCACGTTCCGCCGGCGACTAACCGCTCTCACCTCCGCACGCCCACCGGCCCCCAGCCCCGCCGCCATGTTCGCCTACATCGTCCGCCGCCTGTTGCTGATCGTCCCGACCCTGGTCGGAATCATGATCATCAACTTCGCGATCGTGCAGGTCGCCCCGGGCGGCCCGGTCGAGCAGTTGATCGCGCAAATCACCGGGACCGCGATCGAAGCGACGGCGCGGATCGGCGGCGCCGCCGGCGGCGAGGTCGGCGGTCAACGCCAGCAGGCCCAGGCAGGAAGCGACGCACAGGCGCCCTCGAAATATCGCGGCGCCCGCGGGCTAGATCCCGAGTTCATCAAGGAGCTCGAACGCCTCTACGGGTTCGACAAGCCGGCCCACGAGCGCTTCCTGATCATGCTGGGGAACTACGCGCGGTTCGAGTTCGGCAACAGCTACTTCCGCGACCGCGCCGTAGTCGACCTCGTACTCGAAAAAATGCCGGTCTCGATTTCGCTCGGGCTGTGGACGACGCTCCTGGTCTATTTGATTTCGGTGCCGCTCGGGATCCGCAAGGCGGTCCGCGACGGCAGCCGCTTCGACGTCTGGACCAGCGCCGTCATCATCGCCGGACAGGCGATCCCGTCGTTCCTGTTCGCGGTGCTGCTGATCGTCCTGTTCGCGGGCGGTAGCTATCTCGATTGGTTTCCGCTCCGCGGCCTGGTTTCCGACAACTGGCAGGAACTATCGTGGCCGGACCGCATCGTCGACTACTTCTGGCATTTGACGCTGCCGATCGTCGCGCTGGTGATCGGCGGCTTTACCGGGCTGACGCTCCTCACCAAGAATTCCTTCATCGAGGAGATCAACAAGCAGTACGTGATGACGGCCCGCGCCAAAGGCCTGACCGAGCGGCGCGTGCTCTACGGCCATGTGTTCCGGAACGCGATGCTGATCCCGATCGCCGGCTTTCCGGGCGCGTTCGTCGGCATTCTATTTACCGGCGCGCTCCTGATCGAGGTGATCTTCTCGCTCGACGGCTTGGGCCTGCTCGGCTTCCAGGCGGTCATCAACCGCGACTACCCGGTGATGTTCGGGACGCTGTATTTTTTCACCCTGCTCGGGCTCCTGCTCAACATCATGGGCGACTTCATGTACGTCCTGGTCGACCCGCGCATCGACTTCGAACGCCGCGACGTGTGATGGCGGAAGACCGTTTTTTCGGCGCCCGCATCACGCCGCTGACGCGGCGGCGGCTCCGGAATTTCGTCGCCAACCGGCGCGGTTTCTGGTCGCTGTGGCTGTTCCTCGCCCTGTTCGCAGTGACACTTCCGGCCGAGTTCATCGCCAACGACAAGCCGCTGGTCGTCGCCTACGACGGCGGGCTGTTTTTTCCGGTCGTCAAGGCCTATCCCGAGACCGCGTTCGGCGGCGACTTCGAGACCGAGGCCGATTACCGCGACCGAGAAGTACAGAAGCTGATCGCCGCGAAGAGCGGTTGGATCCTATGGCCGCTCGTTCCCTATAGCTACCGCACCATCAACTACGACCTGCCCTCGCCGGCGCCCTCGCCGCCGAACGCCGAGAACTGGCTCGGCACCGACGACCAGGCCCGCGACGTCACCGCGCGCCTGATCTACGGCTTTCGCATTTCAGTGCTGTTCGGCGCCATCCTGACGATCTTTTCCTCGATCCTCGGGGTCATGGCCGGCGCGGTGCAGGGCTATTTCGGCGGCTGGGTCGACCTTCTGTTCCAGCGGTTCATGGAGATTTGGTCGGGGCTGCCGGTGCTGTTCCTCCTCATCATCCTGGCTTCGATCGTCGAACCCAACTTCTGGTGGCTGCTCGGGCTTCTGCTGTTGTTCAGCTGGATGGGGCTGGTCGGCGTGGTGCGGGCCGAGTTCCTGCGCGCCCGCAACTTCGACTATGTGCGCGCGGCGCGCGCACTCGGGCTCTCGGACGTCCGCATCATGTTCCGCCACGTACTGCCGAACGCGATGGTCGCGACCCTCACCTTCCTGCCGTTCGCGCTGATCGGCGGCATCACCGCGCTCACCTCGCTCGACTTCCTGGGCTTCGGGCTCCCGCCTGGCTCGGCCTCGCTCGGCGAGCTGTTGGGCCAGGGCAAGGCCAACCTGCAGGCGCCGTGGCTCGGCGTCACCGCCTTTGTCGTCCTGGCCGTCATGCTCTCGCTCGTCGTCTTCATCGGCGAGGCCGTGCGCGACGCCTTCGACCCGCGTAAGACGCTCCAATGACGAACCCCGCCCCCACCGCCGCGCCGCTGGTCGAGGTCGCCGATCTCGCGGTCTCGTTCGGGCGCGACGCGCGCGAGGTCAAGGCGGTGCGCGGAGTCTCGTTCGCGATCCGGCGCGGCGAGACCTTCGCCCTGGTCGGCGAGAGCGGCTCCGGTAAGTCGGTGACCGCGCTTTCGCTCCTGCAGCTCCTGCCCTACCCGTTCGCCTGGCACCCGAAAGGCTCGATCAAGGTCGAGGGTCACGAATTCATGGGGGCCGCCGTCGATACGCTCCACCAGATCCGCGGCAACCGGATTTCGATGGTGTTCCAAGAACCGATGACCTCGCTCAATCCGCTCCACACCATCGAGCGCCAGATCAACGAGGTCCTGTCCCTGCACAAGGGTCTGGCACCCGCTGCGGCGCGGACGCGGACGCTCGAACTCCTGAAGATGGTCGGGCTCCAAGACGCCGAGCATCGTCTCGGCGCCTACCCGCACCAGCTTTCGGGCGGCCAGCGCCAACGCGTCATGATCGCGATGGCATTGGCCAACGAGCCTGACCTCCTGATCGCCGACGAGCCGACCACCGCGGTCGACGTCACCATCCAGGCCCAACTCTTGAAGCTGCTTCGCGAGCTGCAGCATCGGCTCGGCATGGCGGTGCTTCTGATCACCCACGACCTCGGCATCGTCCGCAAGATGGCCGAGCGGGTCGCGGTGATGAAGGACGGCCTGATCGTCGAAGAGGGCGCGACTGCCGCTGTGTTTGCCGCGCCGCGCCATCCCTATACGCAGATGCTGCTCGCGGCCGAGCCCAAAGGCGCGCCGCTTCGACCCGCGGCCGGGGCCGCCGCGGTCATGACCGGCGTCGACGTCAAGGTCCACTTCCCGATCAAGGCCGGCGTCTTCCGCCGCACGGTCGGCTACGTCAAGGCGGTCGATGGCGTAACGCTCACCGTGCGCGCCGGTCATACGATCG
>CAMDOQ010000004.1 GCA_945903685.1 Rhizobium sp. Q54 | reverse complement strand
GCCGTTACCCTCTCAGCGCCGCGATATCCTGTGCAGACGAAGCGCCGCCGGCTCGACTTGGCTAAACGCTGCGGCCAGTCGCGCCGCCCACGCGGCAGCGTCGGCCGGCGTTGCGATCCCATCCTGCCGGATCTCGACCAGGATATGCGGCAACCCGCGGTCCTCGCCGTGGACGGGGATGGTGTAGTCGGCGGCATGGTCGATCGCATAGGGTTGGTTGTCGCCGACCAGGAGGCTTGCGTCGCGGTTCATCGCAGCGAGGATGAGCGCGGCCAAACGGCGGTCGCGCCCATGCGCGAAGCCGATCGACCAGGGTCGCCGCTGGCCGGCAAGAACCGCCGTGAAGCTGTGAATGCTCAGCAACAGGCTTGACCTCCCGGCACGGCGATCGAGCACGTCGCTGATCGCCCGATGGTAGGGGCTGAACACGGCCTCGATGCGCAGCGCCCGCTCGCCCGGTGTCAGCATCCGGTTGCCCGGCACCGGCACTCCGTTAGTTTGGGCGGGGATCGACTCCGGACTGTGGGTTGGTCGGTTGCAGTCGATGACCAGGCGCGAGTAAGCGCTCAACACCAAGGGAGCGTCCAACAGCTCCGACAAACGGCGCGCGACATCGGCTGCGCCCGGGTCCCAGGCGATATGATCGGCGAGATCGGCCGCGCCAAGCCCGAGCGCGCCCAGCCGGCGCGGCAGCCGATTGGACGCATGGTCGCAGACCACAACGGCGCTTCCCGCACCGTCGGCGTTGACGATTTCAAAGGCGGCCGGTTCATCGGAGGCCAGCAACGTTTCATTGGCTATTGCGGCTGTCATGCCGAGCTATGGTGCCTCGTGGATCGAATCCAACATCGGCGTCCCTCTTCCCCGCGCGGATGCCGCGCGGAGCGGGACTCTGGCGGCGATGCCTGCCCGGCTCAATCGCCCCTCCCTGGCCGTGCCACGGCGGGGAAGGTCGCGGCGCGCAAGCGCCGGAGGGGCGGCGTTTTTCGCATCGAGCCTCTCGCCGCGTCGGCAGTCGTTTTCCTAGACGTGGACTAAAGACTAGGCGTTGACGGCGCGGCCGGCATTGACGCCGAGCAGGAATGGGTTCCCCACCTTTCTCTCGACCGAATGGCGGAGCTTGGTGAGGGCTTCGCGCTCGATCTGGCGTACGCGCTCTCTGCTGATGCCGAATCGCTTGCCGAGCACAGCCAACGTCAGCTTCCCATCCCGCAAGCGGCGGTCGCGAATGATTGTCTGTTCACGCTGGGTCAAGTCCTTCATCGCCGCTTCGACCCATACGCAGCTTTTCTCGCCCTCACGCCGCTCAATGACGATGTCCTCCGGCGAGGATGTCTCGTCGATGAGAAGGTCCTGGAACTCGACGTCGCTATCGGCGCCAACGGCAGCGTTCAGGGATTGATCCTGGGCGCCAAGCCGGACGGTCATGGCGTTGACGGCGCGCTCGGACACTTCGAACTTTCGTGCTATCTCGGTTTGAATCGCGGCGTCGGAGCCGCGCCCGGGCGACGCTTCGAGCTTGGCCCTGAGCGCCCGAAGTTTAAAGAACAGTGTCTTCTGGGCGGTCGTCGTGCCGGTTCGTACGATCGACCAGTTGCGCAGGACATAGTCCTGTATCGCCGCTCGTATCCACCAACGGGCGTAAGTCGAGAACCGCAAGCCGCGGGCCGGGTTGAAGCGTGAGGTCGCCTGCATAGCGCCGACGCAACCTTCCTGGATGAGATCGCCGAACGGCAGGCCGTAGTTGCGGAACTTGCTTGCCACGCCGACCACGAAGCGGATGTAGGCGGTGACGAGCTCGCCCAACGCGACCTCGTCGCGTTCGTCGCGCCAGCGGCGAGCAAGCTCGAGCTCATGCTCCCGTGTTAGGAGGTCCCCATTCATCGCGTCGCGGATGAAGCGACGATTGGCGGCGGTCGTTGCGGGGCTGTCGTGCGAGATCATTCGATGCTCCTGGCTCCTGGCTCCTGGCTCCTGGCCGCGGCTCGCGCCGGGTGGCCGCTTCTCGTCTCAGCGTTCTCCAAGCGTCGCGGGCTGGCGCGGCGGTAGTGCCCGGCATGACCGTAGGACCACCTTGTGGGGTCCGAGGTTGCGATCTGTGGACCTTTCGCACGTCCCGTTCCGGGCCAGCGGTCGGTCGGGCCGATCGGTCAAGATACGGTGAAAGCGAGGCCGATCGTGCCTGCGATCACACCAAGGACGCAGGCTACCGTCCACAAGTACCAGTTATTCGTCAGTGTCATGGCAACCTCAAAGATCGCTTCTCTTGGACCTGCCAAGTCTTGGACCTGCCAAGTCTTGGACGTGCCAAGAGCGCGTCGCCTATCCCCGCGCGTCGCGCAGGCGGTAGCGGCCACCAGTTTCCGAGGAGTGTTGCGAGGCGGGCGTGACAAACAGAACACGCGCCGGGCCTTTGAACTAGTACTTGAAGTAGATATGAGTATTCGACCCCGCAACTTCAACCGAAATCGCAACTCAGCCGCAAAGAACATCGTTCAATCGGGGTTCGCTTGTATTCACGGCATGACGTCATACATGGCTGCTTAGCCGGAACGCCCACTACGGGTCCGGCGGTACGTAACCGGCCCGACCTGCGGGTGGGCCACCGACAAAGCATGTCGCTCAGAAGAGGATATGTAGCCATGTTTACATTCGACTTTTCGCCGCTACTCCGTTCCACCGTTGGCTTCGATCGCTTGGCCCGGCTTGCTGAAGACGCATCGCGGCTCGACGAAACGGCCACGAGCTATCCCCCTTACAACATCGAAGTTACCGATCAGGACAGCTATCGCATCACGATGGCGGTCGCCGGCTTCGGTGAAGGCGATCTCAATATCGAGACCCAGGAGAACGCCCTGGTGGTCGCTGGCCACAAGGAGGATCGGGTCGCGGACGAGCACTTCCTCTTTCGCGGCATCGCCGGCCGCGACTTCGTGCGCCGCTTTCAACTCGCCGACTACGTGAAGGTGTCTGGCGCCCGGCTCGACAATGGGTTGCTCTATATCGATCTCGTCCGCGAGCTACCCGAGGCGATGAAGCCCCGCAAGATCGAGGTCACCAAAGGCCCGGGCAAGCTCTCCGACCAGGCGAGGAAACTCGTCGAAACCAAGGTAGCGGCGTAATACCAATCGTCGGCGACGAGTACCAAGCCGAAGCCCGCCGAGCGCGCTCCACTGGATCGCGCTCGGCGCTTTTTGGTTGCCGCGGTGCGCCGGGATTCCTGCATTCGACACCGTGTTGAAGACATACGCCCGCCTCGGGTTCTGTTGCCGGGGCTTTCAGTTTCGCGCACTGGTGGAAAGCGGCATCGAAGTAATGAGCGGTACCGAGGCGCGTCCTCGCTCCTTTCATGATTGGCAGTCGGTGTTGGAAAGCCCCCTCCCCCTGTAGGGAGGGGGTGCCTGATCTCTCGATGGCAGCCAGCATCTCGATTGTGCGAGGACGAGGCGCGTGCGAAGCGGCGCGGGATCTGGCGCGGCGAGTTCGTGCCAACGTGGCAGTAGGGCCAGATCGGGCAATCGATGATCTCACAGTCGCGGACCGCTTTCGGACCTTCGACACAAGCCAAGCACTGCCGACGAAGGTCGCCGTATTCCTTCAAGCCATCGACTAGGCCGACGTTGCCCATCGCGGCGACGATCGACCGCGTTTCGCGAGGCCCATGCCCTGCCGCTGTCAGCACTGCGGGCGGGATCGCCATTGGACCGCGGCCGACGAGTTCGCCGTCGACTGTCTCGGTCAGCAGGTCGAGATAGTCGAAGTTCTCGGGCTGGTAGCCCTGGGGCGTCATCCGGCCCCTTCCGGCCACCAGCCGCCGCGTCAGACGTGCTTTGACGTTCGCCGAGGGCTTCGAGGCTACCTGGACACCACGCCGCTCCCGATGACGCGACGGACGGCGGCCGCGTCCGCAACGCCATGTGGGGTCCCCCGAACCCGAACATCGCCGGAGACGCCAAGCTCCGGTCGGTCGTACGGATCGTTGACGCTCCGGCATTCGCCCGCATACTGGCGAACCCTCCCTTCCCCACGCCAAACGAGGACCCCATGCACGTCCGCGCTGCCGTCGCCCACAAGGCGGGCCAACCGCTCGCGATCGAAACCGTGACGCTCGACGGTCCCAAGGCCGGCGAAGCGCTGGTCGAGATCAAGGCGACCGGGGTCTGCCACACCGATGCGTTCACGCTCTCGGGCGACGACCCGGAAGGCCTATTCCCGGCGATCCTCGGCCACGAAGGCGCCGGCGTCGTCGTCGAAGTCGGAGCCGGCGTCTCCAGCTTGAAGCCGGGCGACCACGTGATCCCGCTCTATACGCCTGAGTGCCGCCAGTGCGATTACTGCCTTTCGGGCAAAACCAACTTGTGCCAGGCGATCCGGACGACGCAGGGGCGCGGCGTCATGCCCGACGGCTCGAGCCGTTTTCGGTTAGGTAAAGACATCGTCCACCACTATATGGGCACCTCGACCTTCAGCCAGTTCACCGTGGTGCCCGAGATCGCGCTTGCGAAGATCCGGCCCGACGCGCCGTTCGACAAGGTCTGCTACATCGGCTGCGGCGTTACCACCGGGATCGGTGCCGTCATCAACACCGCCAAGGTCAAGCCCGGCGCGAACGTCATCATCTTCGGCCTGGGCGGTATCGGTCTGAACGTGATCCAAGGCTGCCGGCTGGTCGGCGCCGACATGATCGTCGGCGTCGACACCAACCCGAAGAAGCGCGCGCTCGCCGAAAAGTTCGGCATGACCCACTTCGTCAATCCGACCGAGGTCGCGGGCGATCTCGTCCCTTACCTCGTCGATCTCACCAAAGGCGGGGCCGACTACTCGTTCGAGTGCATCGGTAACGTCAAGACCATGCGCCAGGCGCTCGAGTGCTGCCACAAGGGCTGGGGCGAGAGCATCATCATCGGCGTCGCCGGCGCGGGCCAGGAAATCGCGACGCGGCCGTTTCAACTAGTGACCGGGCGCGTGTGGCGCGGTTCGGCTTTCGGCGGCGCCAAAGGCCGCACCGACGTGCCGAAGATCGTCGACTGGTACATGGACGGCAAGATCGCGATCGACGAACTCATCACCCACACCATGCCGCTTAGCGACATCAACCGCGCCTTCGACCTCATGCATGAAGGGGCGTCGATCCGAAGTGTGGTGACGTTTTAGGGTCTGCCCGACGCCATCATTCGACGAGCCCAGCCGCCATCGCAAAAAGGTTGGCCTTGCGCTCGAAACCGATGCCGGGCGTATCGGGAAGCGAAGCGCGGCCGTCGGCGATCGTGACGCCCGCGGGAAAGCCGCCGAACATTTTGGACTGATCGGCGCCGGCTTCGGCGCAACCCAAGCCGAGACCGCCAACGACGTGGAGCGCCAACGCGTGGCCGGCGTGCGGGTAGAGCCGCGCTCGCGTCCAGCCGGCGGCCTCGACCGCGGCGACGATCCGCCGGTACTCGGGGATGCCGTAGGCGAGCGCGATGTCGAACTGCAGGAGATCGCGATCGGGGCGGAGCCCGCCATAGCGGAGCAGATTCTTGACCTCGTCGGCCGCGAACAGGTTCTCGCCGGTAGCGATCGGATGCGAGTAGCGTTCGGCCAGGCGCGCGCTGGTCGCGAAATCGAGCGGCGGCGCCGGCTCTTCGACCCAGCCCAAGCCGTAGGGGGCGACGGTGTCGAGAAAAGTCTCCGCGACCGCCGGTGCGAGCGCGCCGTTCAAGTCGAGCGCCAGCCGGTCCGGCGACGGCAGTACTTTGAGCACAGCCTCGATGCGGCGGCGGTCTTCAACCAGCGGCGCGCCGCCGGCCTTGATTTTGACGCGCGCGTAACCCTGGCCCAGCATCGCCTTCACTTCATCGGCCAGAGTCCGGATGTCGCCGTCGGGGCGATAGTGGCCGCCCGAGCCGTAGACCGGAACCGTGGTCGGCGCCGGCCCGCGGCCGTAGCGCTGGTGGAGAACGCGCCAGAGCGGCCGGTCCTCGATCTTCGCGACCGCGTCCCAGACGGCGGTGTCCAAGAGCCCGATCGCGCCGCTGCGCTCGCCGTGGCCGGCTGGCTTCTCGTTCTGCATTGCCGCCGCCCACACCTTGTCGGGGTCGAGGTTGCGGCCGCTGTCATCGAGAAGCGACGCAGGGTCGGCGGCCAGCACGCGCGGCGCGAAGCGCTCGGCCAGGAGCCCGCCATGACCATAGCGCCCGACCGAATCGAACCCGTAGCCGACGACCGCCTTGCCGTTCCGGACGACGTCGGTCACGACCGCGACCGCCGACGCGGTCATGTCGTCGAACGAGATCGCGGCGTTCGCGATCGCGACATTCAAGGGGAAGGTTCGCTGGCGGATATCGACGATGCGCATGGTCCCATCACCTTAGTGCCAATCGGCGCGGCCCGTATCAGATTACCGTCGCGGTAGCTAATTCAGGGAGGCAGGTCGTGGCAAGCATGATGCGATGGTTGATCGGTGCAGTGGCGGTCCTGGCGCTCGCGGTGACGGCGAACGCGCCGGCGGAGGCCAAGAAGACGTTGCGGCTCACGCTCCAGCTGCCGTTGAAAAGCGTGCTCGGCGAAAACGTCGTCATGTTCAAGAACGAGGTCGAGCAGGCGACCAAGGGCGAGATCGAGATTCAGATCTACGACTCGGGCCAGCTCTACGCCGACAAGGACGTACCCAAAGCGGTCGGTACCGGCCAGGTCGAAATGGGTGTCGCCTCGCTGGCCCGCTACGTCGGCGATGTGCCCGCGGCCGACGTCTTCTACGTGCCGTTCCTGTTCGATTCGGACGCCAAGCTCCGCGCCGCGGTCGCACCGGGAAGCGCGGTGCGCGGCCCGCTCGACGACGCGATCCTGAAGACCGGCGGCCGGGTGCTGTGGTGGCAGGCCTATGGCGGCACCGTCTTTCTCGGCAAGGGCACAACGGTCAAGTCACCGGCCGACCTCAAGGGCAAGAAAGTGCGGGTGTTCGGCAAGCTGCTCGGGACCTGGGTCGAGGCCAATGGCGGCAGCCCGGTCAACGTCGCCGGCAACGAGCAGTATTTCGCCTACCAGCGCGGCACCGTCGACATCGGCATGACCGGTCCCGACACCGTCAAATCGCGCAAGATCTGGGAGGTGATGGATACCGTCACCATCGCCAACTCGGCCGCGATCGAATTCCTGGTCGTCATCAACGAACGGACCTGGCAGAGCCTGAGTCCGGCCGAGCGCACAATCATCGTCGAGGCCGGTAAGCGCGCCGAGGCCAAGCTCCGCGCCGATTTCGCTCAGATCGAGAAGGACGCGATCGAGGCCGGCCGCCAGAACAAGATGGCGATCTACACGCCGAACGCGGCCGAGATGGACGCGTGGCGGAAGTCGACCGCGCCGGTGCGCGACGCGTTCCTGAAAGAATCCGGCGCGCTCGGCAAGCAAGTGTACGACGCGGCGCTCGCGCTCAAGTGAGCCGCGACCCCGCGGACGGGCACAAGACGGCGCCGAACCGGACCGACATCGCGCGTCGGCGATGAAGGCGATCGACCGCGCCAGCGACTTTTTGGGCGTGGTCGGCGCCGTCCTCCTGCTTGCGACCGGCGCGTTCCTCACCTACGAGGTCGTCGCCCGCTACGTTTTTACCGCTCCGACCAAGTGGGCGCAGGAGCTCTCCGAACTCTCGCTGCTATGGGGCGTCTTCATCGCGCTCGGGCGGATCGTACATCGGCGCGAGAACATCGCGATCGACGTCGTCTACGAGCGCTTCGGCCCGGCGCGACGGCGGCTGATCGACGGCTTTGCGCTGGCGTTGACCTTGGTGATCCTCGTCTTCATCGCCCGCTACGGCTTCGCGCTGGCGTGGGAGTCGATCGAGCGCGGCACCACCACTGGCACCATGCTCAACTACCCGAGCTGGTGGGAAGAGCTCGCGGTGCCGGTCGGCTGCACCTGGGCGGCGGTGCAAACCGCGCTCGAGCTCTACCGGGTCGCGACCGGACGGGTGGAAGCCCCGCGCGGGATCGATGCCGACATGGCACGCCAGGCATGACGACGATCGCCGTCTTGGGTGGCCTCTTGGGCCTCCTAGCGCTCCGGGTCCCGGTCGCGTTCGCGATGGCCGGGCTCGGTGTCTTTTTGCTGCTGATCGGTGGGTTCTCGCCGTTGATCGTCCCGCAGTCGCTCCACGCCGCGACGCAAAGCTTCGTGCTGATTTCGGTGCCGCTGTTCGTGATGATGTCGAGCATCCTGCTGAAGGGCGGCGTGGGCAGAGACTTATTCGAGGCGGTCCAGGCCTGGGTCGGGCATTGGCCAGGCGGGCTCGCGATCGCGACCGTGATCAGCTGCGCCATCTTCGCCGCGATTTCGGGCTCCTCGGTCGCCTGCGCCGCAACCATTGGTACGGTCGCAATCCCGGAGATGATCCGGCGAGGCTACCCGCCGCGGTTCGTTTACGGCCTGCTCGCGGCCGGCGGCACGCTCGGGATTCTGATCCCGCCCTCGATTCCGATGATCGTTTACGGCTTCATCACCGAGGAAAGCGTGACGCAGCTGTTCGTGGCCGGCGTCGGGCCGGGCCTGCTGCTCGCGGCCCTGTTCTCGGCCTACTCGATTTTCTTCGCGATCCGACACAAGGAGATCCCGCGCGAGGCGCGCGCGTCCGCCGCGGTGCGGCGCCGCGCCGGCTTGCGTGCGCTGCCGGCAATCGCGGTCGCCGCGTTCGTTTTCGTCGCGATCTATACGGGCGCTGCCACCCCGACCGAAGCGGCGGCCGTCGGCCTCGCCTTCGCGTTGTTGCTGACCACGGTCGTGCTGCGCACCATGACCTGGGCCAAGTTCAAGGAGGCCGCGGTCGAAGCGATGGTGACGACGGTCGCGGTGCTCCTGATCGTCGCCGCCGCGACCGCATTCGGCAAGGCGATCGCGTTCTATCGAATCCCGCACGAGATCTCGACCTTCATCGTCCAGAACATCGGCTCGGCGGCGCTGTTCATCGCCGCCACCACCGTCATCCTGCTGGTGATGGGCTGCTTCCTCGAAGCGATGTCGATGATGCTCCTGATGGTGCCGGTGCTGGCGCCGGCGCTGCGCGCGCTCGGGATCGACCCGATCTGGTTCGGCGTCTTTTTCACGATCATGATCGAGTGCGCGCTGATCACGCCGCCGGTCGGCTTGAACCTCTACGTCATCCAAGCAATCGCCAAGGCCAACCTCCAGGACGTCGCCGCCGGCGTCTGGGCATTCGTCGGCCTGATGCTGGTCGGGGTCGGCGCGATCTACGTGTTCCCCGGGATCGCGCTCTATCTCACGCGAGTGTGAGCAGCGCTCCACGCGGGTTCGCCAAGCGATCTCGCGCGGGTCCGAGCGGCGCCCCGGCTGCGCCTAGGCGTAGACTTCGACCTTGACCTGGGTGCAGTTGAAGTCATTGCACGGCGCCAGCACATCGAGCGGGCAGTTCGAGAAGCCGATCAGGATGTCCATCGTCGCCTTGAACTCGATGTAGTCGCCCGGCTTCGACACCGGCCGGCCGATGATCCAGCGCCCCTGCGCGCAGTCGTGGTGGTAGTTCATGAACAGGTCCATGGTGTCGGGGATGTCCTCGGCCAGGAGTCCCCACGGCGCCACCGCCTTGGTGATGATCTCGTGGCAGCCGTCGCGCGGGCCGAACCCGTGCGATTCGTAGAGGAAGCGGTTGCACATCCGGTTATGGGTGTCGTGGATGCCCTTGGGCTCGGGCGTCTCCTTGATGATGGTCGCCATCGGCCGGCAGATAGTCGACATCAGCGTGTCGCCCTCGGTCAGCTTGTCGCGCGGGACATAGGGGGCGCCCGCCTTGGGGATGTAACGCGTGCGCGAGTACGAAGTCGAAAGCTTCTCGCGCAAGTTGGCGAGATTGAACAGCGCCATGTCGACGACCTGACGCCCCTCGAGGTCGATGACGCGCCAGTGCTGGCCATCCTTGACCTCGAGCGCGAGCCCAGTCTTGGGCGGCATCACCTTTTCGTAGACGAGTTTCATGGCAGTGACCTTTCGCTGCGGGTAGACCGCGACGGCCGCGCGATCCCGAACCCAAGCCAACAACGAACGCTCGAAGTCCGTCAATCCGAAATCGGATCGCGCACCTTCCGCGTCCGCAAACAGCGCCTCTGCCGGACCGTTGCGCTCGCGGCTTGGCAGCCGGGGCGAACCGACCTCAAACCGACAGGACGGCCTGATCGCCGACCCGAAGCTGGCCCTTCCGCAGGAACTCGCGCACGTCCTCTTCTACGGGCAGGATAAGGGAGCCCGGCCGGATCCGCTGGCTTTCGCTCGACACGCCGGGTGGCGTGGTGCGGCCTTTCGCGTGATTGCGCGCGGCTTCCAGCATCATCCGTCTTGTCTCGGCCACGGCTTTGTCGGTGTGCACGAGGTGCTCGAGCGAGCGATCGACGATCGCCCCCATGCTCTCCTGGATCGCGACGTCCGCCGCGACCAGTCCGACAACCCCGGAGAAGGTCTTCTTCGCCTTCTGGGCGGCCCGGTCGAGCAGATAATTGTTCGAGCGATTCTGGATTGGGATGAAGGTCCCGGGTACGTACGTCACGTTGATGCCGCCGCCGTCCGCCATCGCCGCCCGTTCCTCGGCCGTAAGCGCGCGGTCGGTGCAGTAGCTGATGCTCCAGACCATGCACGACTCGTCGTCGCACGGAACCCACGCCTGGCACAGCAGAGGGTGGTGACCGAACGGGGGCGGGAACGAAAACCACGGCATGAGCATCTGCGTGATGCGGTAATAGGCTCGGCCGTTTCGGTCGCGACGTTTGGCGTAGACGATCAGGCCGCCGCTCGTGTGGTCGATGTCGAACTCGGGGTTGGCGTCACCCTTGATGAACTCCGTCGCAGCCGTCTTCTTGAGTAGCGGGTTCTGCTCGATCTCGTAGCGATGCAGGAAAGAGACGTGGCTCGAGTCGATGGCCCCCTCGATCCCTTGAAGGTAGTTGGAGTACTGGAGCCATTTCGAAACGTAGCGGCCTTCGGCCGGGATCGTCGCCCACTCGACGCTCGGCGGATCGGGGCGAAGTTCGGGCGGCCCCATGTAAGCCCAGACGACGTCCCCCGCTTCGACGCAGGGATAGGAACGGATGGCGATTTTTGGCGCGTAGGACGGCTGTTGTGGCAGGTCGACGCATTGCCCGCCGACGTCGTACTTCCAGCCATGATAAGAGCAGCGCAAGCCACCCTCCTCGTTGCGTCCGAAGTACAGCGAGGCGCGGCGATGGGCGCAGAACTCCTCCACCAATCCGAGCCTTCTTTCGCTGTCCCGGAACGCGACGAGGTCCTCGCCCAGCAAACGTACGCGGATCGGAGAACAGTCGGCGTCTGGAAGTTCGCTCGACAACGCTGCCGGCACCCAGTACCGCCGCATCATGCCTCCCATCGGCGTTCCGGGGCCTACCTGGGTCAGCGTTTGGTTGTCCTCCGGCCTCATGCTCGCCTCCCACATGCAATTATCGGACGCGTTTGATCGGTGACTGTCGCCCTCACCCGAACGGGCGTCAATCCTCCTCCGGCGAGGGCATCGACGAGCTGACGATCGGCGAGCAATCCGGGCATCGGAAGCAGAGCCTGATTCCGCGGCTACGCTTGACCGGACATCGGCATCGGTCGAAGATCGATCGCCCATCAACGAATAACAGGGGAGGACAGTAATGATCCGAGTATTGCGTCGACGCGTGCTCGCCAGGGCGGCAGCCATGGCGATCAGCGCGGTTGCTCTGGCCTGCATCGGAGCGAATTCGGCCGCGAGCCAGGAGATCAAGCTCAAGGGCGTCTATGCCTGGTCGCCGCCGTTCTTCGCCAGCCTGCCACTGATCTGGTTCAAGGAAGCGCTCGAGAAGGAACTCGCCGGCAAAGTCAGCCTCAACATCCTGGGCGCGGCCGAAGTCGCGCCGCCCTTCGAGCAGTTCGAAGGCCTGCGTAACGGAACCTTCGACGTTCTGCTCACCTCGGCGTCTTACTACACCGGCCAGTTGCCGGTCGCGCAGGCCGGGTTGTTCGTATCGGAGCCGGTCGAAACGCGGCGCGCCAACGGTTATTACGCCCTCGTTCGCAAGCTCCACCTCGAGAAGACCAACACGATCTACCTGTCGCAGGTGGGCGGGCCGGTTGGAGGGTTCCGCTTTTACACCAAAAAGAAGATCGAACGGATCGACGACTTAAAGAATCTGAAGCTGCGCGGCTCGCCAGCCTACAAGTCGATGACGATCGCGCTCGGCGCCGTACCGCTCATCATCGCGCCCGGCGAAACCTACGCCGCACTCGAGCGCGGCGTCGCGGACGGCTTGGGGTGGGGCGTCTCCGGTTTGACCCAGTTCGGATTTCAGGAAGTCACGAAATTCGTTCTCGACCATCCGTTCCAAACCGTCGACACCGGCATCCTCATGAACGCGGCGACCTACAACAAACTGCCCGCCGATGTTAAAGCGGCGATCGAGCGCATCGCCGAACAGCTCGAAGGCGAATCGACTCGGCGCATCCAGAAAATCTACGACGACGAGGACAAAGTCCTTCGCGGCCACGGCTTGACCTTCACCAAGCTGCCGAAAGCCGAGGAGATCGGGTTCTATCGGCGCGTTTACGACACCGGGTGGTCCGACATCCTCAAGGTGGATGCCGAGAACGGCGCCAAACTCAAGCAACTCGGTTTCAAGCCGACCTCATAAGGACGTAAGGGCGACGGGCGCTGCAGGAGCGGCGCCCGTCGCTCGCTTGTCTCGGCGTCTCTATTCCATCGCCTGAAACGTCATCCCTCGATTGGAGCGAACGATGGCATCCCAAGGCATCGGCGCCAGCGTTCTTCGGAACGAAGACGAACGCTTTCTCCACGGCCGCGGCCAGTACGTCGCCGACATCACGCTACCCGGCACCTGGAACGCGGCGTTCCTGCGCAGCCCGATCGCGCATGCCCGTATCAAGTCGATAACGATCCCCGACGACCTCAAAGGCCGGGTTTTTACCGCCGCCGATATGACCGGCGTCGGTCCCATCGTCGGCATCTCGTCACTCCCGGGCTTCCGGGTCTCCGAATATCCGGTGCTGGCTACCAAGAAAGTCCGTTTCGTCGGGGAGCCGATCGCCGTTGCCCTCGCGCCCGAGCGGGCCGAAGCCGAAGACATGATCGAGCGGATCGCGGTCGAGTTCGATCCGCTTCCGGCAGCGGTCGAGTGCCTCGACGCGCGCAAGAGCGGCGCGCCGCTCGTTCACGAACAATGGCCCGACAATATCGTGCACCAGGCCGAGTTCAAGCTCGGGCCCTTCGATGAGATGGTGAAGAAGGCGGCGCACAAGGTCACGCGCCAGTTCCGCATCAGCCGCCAGGCGGTGATGCCGATGGAGAGCCGGGCCGCGCTTGCCCATTACGATGCGCGCCAGGACGAGCTAGTCGTTTATGCCTCGCATCAGACGCCGCATCTCCTGGCGACCGGCCTCGCCAAGTTCCTGGGCATGAGTCAGCGCCGGGTACGCGTGATCTCGCCCGACGTCGGCGGCGGTTTCGGACTGAAAATCTTCGTCGAGGCCGAAGCGTTAGTGGCGGCGTCGCTCGCGATGCGCCTACGCCGTCCGATCCGCTGGATCGAGGACAACCTCGAGCACCTGACCGCCGATGCCAATTGCCGCGAGCATCGCCACACCTTGACTGCGTATGCCGACAATCAGGGCAAGTTCTTGGCATTCGACTTGGACGTCGTCGTCGACGGCGGTGCGTATTCGATCTATCCGTGGACCTCGTGCGTCGAGGCGGCGCAGTGCGCCGGTATTTTGACCGCGGCTTACGATCTACCAAGCATCCACGCCAAGCTGGCGACCATCGCCACCAACAAGCCGCCGATTTGCGTCTATCGCGGCGTTGCGCGGCCAGGCGTCTGTTTTTCAGGCGAATTGATCGTCGATGCGGTGGCCCGCGCGATCGGACGCGAACCGTACCAGGTTCGGATCGACAACATGGTCCGGCCGGAGCAGATGCCGTACAGCACCATCACCAATAAACTCTACGATAGCGGTGACTACCCCGAAAGCGTGCGCCAGGCGGTGAAGCTCGCCGATGTCGACGGGATTCGGGCCCGCCAGCGGCGCGGCGAGACCGACGGCACGCTGATTGGGGTCGGCTTCGCGAGCTATACCGAGCAAACCGCGCACGGCACCTCGGTGCTCTCGAAATGGGGCGTCGAGCTCGTACCCGGCTACGAAATGGCGACGGTGCGGATGACGCCAGACGGCGATCTCGTGATCGAAGTCGGCATCCATTCGCACGGCCAGGGTATGGAAACGACACTCGCGCAGATCGCGAGTGAAGTGCTCGGCGTCGATCCGAAGCGGGTGAAGGTCAAGTTCGGTGACACCGCCATGTCGCCCTACAGCACCGGCACCTACGCCTCGCGCAGCATCGTCATGGCCGGCGGCGCAGTCGCAACCGCGTGCCGCACGCTCGCCAAGCGTATCGCCGTCATCGGCGCCCACCTGCTGCAAGCCAAGGCCGACGATGTCCGGATCGAGAATGCCCAGGTGATCGGACCGAAAGGGCAAGTCGATTTCAGCGCGCTGGGCCGCGCCTGGTACCTGCATCCCGAAGACCTGCCACCGGCCGTCGACCGCGGAGGGCTCACGGTGACGGAAGGGTACCGCCCCAATCCCGACAGCGGCACGTTCTCCTATGCCACCCACGCTGCCGTGGTGTCGGTCGATCCCGATCTCGGTACGGTCAAGTTGATCGATTATGTCGTGGTCGAGGACTGCGGCCGACGGGTTAACCCGATGGTCGTCGACGGTCAGGTCCTCGGCGGTACCGTCCAAGGAATCGGGACCGCGCTTTATGAGGAAGCGCTCTATGGTCCCAACGGCGAAGCCCTGACGGGAACGCTGGCCGACTACATGATCCCGGGCGCAACCGAGGTACCCGACATCAAGCTCGCGCACATGACGACGCTCTCGCCGTGGACCGAGTTCGGTATCAAAGGGATGGGCGAAGGCGGCGCGATCGCGCCGCCGGCCGCGATCGCCAATGCCGTCAACGACGCGCTCCGCGTGCTCGGCGTCGAAATCGCCGAAACCCCGATCACGCCGCGTCGCGTCCTCGCAGCGCTTGCGGCGGCAGGCAAACTATGAAGGCGCCTCCATTCGACTACGTTCGCCCGGCGACGGTCGCCGAGGCACTGGCGCATCTCAAGCAAGGCGGCGACAGCGCCATGGTACTGGCTGGCGGGCAATCGCTGGGGCCGATGCTCAATCTGCGCTTGGCGCGCCCGACGCTCCTGGTCGATATCTCCCGGCTCGCCGACCTATCGCGCACCGCTACCGTCAATGGCACGCTGGCGATCGGCAGCGCGGTCATCCACGCCGACATCGAGGACGGTAAGGTTCCCGACCCATGCCACGGACTTCTCACCGAAACCGCCGGCACCATCGCGTATCGTGCGGTCCGCAACCGCGGGACCATCGGCGGCAGCCTCAGTCACGCCGATCCGGTCGGTGATTGGTGTCCGGTACTGATGGCGCTCGGCGCGTCCGTGGTCGCGGCTTCCGCCGCGGGCGAACGGACCATCGCGGTGGCCGACCTGGTCGAGGGCATCCTGACGACCAGCTTGCGCCCGGGCGAGATCGTTACGGAAATTCGTATTCCTCGGCTCGCGGCAACCGCCCGCTGGGGCCGCTACAAAATCTGCCGCAAACCCGGAAAGTTCGCCGACGCCATCGCGGTCGTAGTGATGGATAAGGCGGCCGGTCAGTCCCGCGTCGCCATCGCCATGCCCAATCACCGGCCGGTCCTGCTGCCGCAGGCGGCCGTTCATTTGCTCGCGTTGAAAGGCGCCGACCGCGATGGGCTGACTGCGTTTCGAAATGCGGCCCGCACCGAGCTTGCGGCGGTCGGCGCGTCCGACGAGTTGCAGCTACACATCCTCAGCGCCGCCGCCATGCGCGCCGCTGCCCACGCGTTCAACCGCTAGCGACCTCCCCCATGAAAGTCACCCTCACCCTGAACGGGCGCCCGATCGAAGCCGATGTCGAGGCGCGCAAGTCGCTCGCCGATTTCATCCGCGAGCGCGAAGGCCTGACCGGCACACACATCACCTGCGAGCAAGGGGTGTGCGGCGCCTGCACGATCTTGGTCGACGGCCGGCCCGTGCGTTCGTGCATCGCGCTCGCCGTTACCGCCGACCGCCGCGACGTGCGGACCGTCGAGGGGTTCGACGACGACCCGGTGATGGCCGTCGTGCGGCGCTGTTTCTCGGAGTGCCACGCGCTCCAATGCGGCTACTGCACGCCGGGCATGCTGGTAACCGCCCGCGACATCGTCACTCGCTTGCCCAACGCCGACCGGGCACGCATCCGTCTCGAACTGAGCGGCAACCTCTGTCGTTGCACCGGCTACCTCGGCATCGTCAACGCGATCGAGAAGGCTGCGTCCGAGATTCGCGCTCGACGCCCCTAAGCGCCCTCATACCATCACATCGCCGCCGGCGGGACAGAGCGTCTGGCCGGTGAAGAAGTCGGAGTCCTTGGTGGCAAGGAAGAGCGCGGTCGCGACGACGTCCGCGACCTCGCCGACGCGGCCCAAGGGATAAGCGCCGACGATCTCGTCGCGGACCGATTCGGGCATGAAGTTGTAGAGGTCGGTGCGGATGATCGCCGGCGCGATCGCGTTGACGTGGATGCCGTCGTGCCCGACCTCGCGCGCGAGGGCACGGGTGAATCCGATCATGCCGGCCTTGGCGGTCGACAAATGCGTAAAGGTGGCGCCGCCGACTACGCCGAACGTACCGGTCATGTTGATGATCTTGCCGCGCTTCCGCTTTAGCATGTGCGGGATCACCGCTCGCGTACACAGAAACATGCCGCGCAAGTGCGCGGCGATCATCTCGTCCCATACCTCGACCGCCATCTCGGCGAGCGGCACCGAGTTCAAATGCCCGGCGTTGTTGACCAGGATGTCGATGGTACCGAAGCGGCGGACGCCATCATCGACCATGCGCTTGACCGCGGCGGCATCGGCGACATTGGCTTGCGCCACCGACGCTTCGCTCCCGGCCGCTTCGACCGCGCGCGCGACTTCGGCCGCGGCGTTCGCATCCTTGACGTAATTGACGACGATCTTGGCGCCTTCGGCCGCGAACCCTTCAGCGATGCCCCGGCCCAATCCGCGGCTTGCTCCCGTGATCAGCGCGACCTTGCCGGCGAGGCGTTTTTCCGTGCCCATGCGACTGTTCCTCCGTTTCGATTAGGAATGGACGGCGATGAAGGCAGCGACGAGCGCGTTGAATCGGCTCGCCTCTTCAAGATTGGTGAGGTGGCCGACTCCCGGGAGTACCGCGAGCTCGGCGCCCGGGATTGTCCGCCGGAGGAAAAGCGCGGGCTCGAGACACGGCTCGTCCCGATCGCCGACCACGATGAGGGTCGGAACGCGAAGCCGCTTGAGCTTGGGCGCGAGGCGCCAGAGCGAGGGCCGCCCGGCTAGGACGTACCGGAGCGTGGCCGCCATGCCTTCGACCGAATGGCCCGAGAGTTCGTGGGCGAAGCGCCGCCAGGCACGCGGGTTCTTGGTCCGCAAGGGCGCCGCGTAGTCGCTCGCCGCCATCATCCGCGCATAGCGCCCGATGCCGATCGTCAGCGCATGATCGGCCTCGCGGCGCGACGCCCGCGCGTGGCTGGCGGTTTGCTCGGGCTTGGCGCCGTATCCCACCCCGGCCAGGACCAGCGAGCGGACGCGTTGCGGATGACGGAGCGCACAGTGGAGCGCGGCAAACCCGCCCATCGACAGGCCGACGACATGCGCCGGCCGCCGCGCCAGCGCAGCGATCACAACCGCGACATCGTCAGCGGCGCGCGCCTGACTAT
This sequence comes from Rhizobium sp. Q54, assembly GCA_945903685.1. GTDB lineage: Bacteria > Pseudomonadota > Alphaproteobacteria > SHVV01 > SHVV01 > SHVV01. The sequence continues at coordinate 19,900 of CAMDOQ010000004.1, read as the reverse complement.
AGGCGCTCGCCGAGGCAGGCGTGTCGGAAGGCGGATAGCCGCGCGCGTTGAATGCGATACAACGGTACGACGGCGCGAAGGCAGCGAACTGCGGTGCCCAACTTCGAAGGTCGCCGGTGAATTCGTGAACGAACGCCAGCGCCGGGCCGCGGCCTACGACGCGGACCGCGAGCGCGACGCCGTCATCGGCGACAACCGTCGCGGGCGGGGCCGTACGGCGAGAGAACGCCCGGGCCATTGGCACGCCGGTATCCAGCGACCGTGTCAGGCCGCTTTGAGCAGCCGCGCCGCCGCGAGCGCGTAGATACGGGTCGCCTGTTCGATGTCGGAGAGCGCGAGCGACTCGTCCGGCTGATAGACCGGCTCGCCGCCGGGGCCGAAGATCACGGTCTCGCATAGGTTGCCGAACGATGCGGTATCGCCGAGCCACGAGCCGCCGACCAGCTTGGCCGGTCGTTGCATTACCGCCTCCCACGCTTCCTTGAGACAGCGAACCACGGTCGCGTTGGGGTCGACCATGAACGAGTTCTTGACGTCGGCGACTTCGACCTCGACCACGATTTCCGGATCGCGCGCTTTGGCGCGCGCGATCGCCTGTTCGAGCACGCCCCGTACTTCGTCGAGCGGGACGCCGGGTTGCGGGCGGGTGTCGACCCGGATGGTGCAGCGGTCCGGGATCATCGACGGGCCGCCGGGAAAGAGGCCGCCGAAGATGCGGCCGACCGCCATCAGGAGTTCGGGTCCGACCAGCTCCTTCAGGTGGTCGGATATCTTGGGGAAATAGCGCAGCTTCGAAAGCTCATCGACCAGCGGCAGCATCTTCTCGATCGCGTTGATCGCCTGGTACTTGTGGCACGTGTGCGCCGAGCGGCCGATCGTCGAGATATCGAAATAGTAGCGTCCGCGGTGCGCCACGTAGATCTGCATGTCGGTGAGCTCGCCCAGGATGCAGTGGTCGAATGTGTGGCGACGGAAAAGGTCGATGCTCCCGGTCTGTTTCCCCATGTGATCGCACACGGCGGCGAAGGTGAGCTTGCCCGTGAACGCAACGCCGGAGTCGAGCAGCGTCCGCATGGCCCCGACTTGCGCGCCGAGTCCGGCCTTCATGTCCATCACGCCGTGTCCGAACAACCGACCGTTTTCGATGTCTCCCGCGAACGGATCGCGGGTCCAGCCTTCGCACACCGGCTTGGTGTCGAGGTGGCCGGTGAGGACGAGGTTGGGGCCCGGTCGACCGCTGTCGACTTCCCAGAACGTGTTGAGGCGACCCTCAAACACTTCCTCGGACCACACCCGGCCTTGACCGCCGGCAATCGCGTTAAGTCGCGCCTCGAGTTCGCGGGCCAAGGTCGTCTCCTTGCCCCAAGTACTGTCGGTCCTGACCATCGCTTGGGTCAGGTCGATCGAGAGATCGCGCGCCAGCGTGCGCGCAATTTGGTTCTGAACCTGTATCTCCACGGTCCGCCTCGAGTCCGGGGCTCTGCCGCCCGGCTACTCGATCCCCTCGACGATCCGCATGTCGCGCTCGACGGTCTTGCCGAGTTTCTGGAGCGCGGCCTGATAGCCCGGCCCGTCGTAGGCCGCGATCGCCGCCGCCATGTTCGGAAACTCGATCAGCACCGTCCGCATGTCCAAGCCGGCCTCGTACGGCTGGACCTTGCCGCCGCGCGCCAGGAATTTGCCGCCCCCTGCCAGAATCGCGGGACCGGCGAGCTTGCCATACTCGGCGAGCGCGTTGGGGTCGTTGATCTTGCGGTAAAAAGCGATCCAGTACGCTTTGGCCATCGTCATCTCCCTGAAGATCGTTCGGCGTTCGGGCGTAATCTACACACTCGCGCCGACGCGGGCTACATAGCCGCGCCGCGGTCGCCTTCGTTTCCCGCGCCCGGCCGGAGTGCGAACCCGGCATCTTTCGGCAGCAGCGCGAACACCGCGACCGAGGCCGCGGCGATCGCGGCCACGCCGAAGAAGGCGAGACCGAAATCGGTGGCCAACGGCTGGCCGCCGCCGTGTCGGAGCGTCGCCAAGTGCACGAACAGCGCGCCGGCGCCGACCCCGACCGTCAGCGACAGTTGCTGCGTCATCGCCGCGAAACTGGTCGCCCGGCTCATCTCGCCAGGCCCGAGGTCGGCATAGGCAATCGTATTGGTGGCGGTGAACTGGAGCGAGCGCACATAGCCGCCGATCACCAGCACCGCGATCATCACCGCGACTGGCGTTTCGGGACGGAATAGCCCGCACGAGGCGACGAACGCCGTGCTCAAGATCCCATTGACGATGAGCGCGGTGCGAAAGCGGATGTGGCGGAGAATCGCGGTCATCGTGAACTTCATCATGATCGCACCAGCCGCGGTCGCGAAGGTGACGAGACCCGCCTCGAACGGGGTCATGCCGAAGCCGAGCTGCAGCATGAGCGGCAGCAAGAACGGCATCGCCCCGGTGCCGATCCGGAACAAGAACCCGCCCGCGATGCCGGCGCGAAAGGTGGCAATCCGGAGCAGCCGCAGATCGACCAGTGGATAGGCCGTGCGACCGGCATGGCGAACGTAGAGCGCGAGCAAGGCGCAGCCTACCCCGATCAAACCGAGCACCACTGCTTCGGGAACGATCGCGCGGCCGATATTCTCGAACCCGAACATCAGCGCCGGTAGCGCCAAGGCCGCGAGCAGGAAGCCACGACGATCGAGCGCCGGGACATCGTCCTGACGCATGTCGTCGATGTAGATCGTAACCAGGATGAAACCGATGATACCGATCGGTACGTTGATCCAGAAGATCCAGCGCCAGGACGCGAACGTGGCGAGAAACCCGCCGAGCGGCGGCCCGAACACCGGCGCGATCAGTGCCGGCACCGTGAGATAGGCCCACGCCCCGACCAGCTCGCTCTTGGTGACGCTCCGCAGCACGACCAGGCGGCCGACCGGCGTCATCATCGCGCCGCCGAGGCCCTGCACGATGCGGGCAATGACCATATCGGAGAGCGACTGGCTCAAGCCGCATGCGACCGAGGCCAGGGTGAAGACGATGACGGCGGCACGAAACACGTTACGCGCCCCGAAGCGATCGGCCATCCAGCCGCTCACCGGTACGAACACCGCAAAGCTCAAGAGATAGGACGTGATCGCCAGGTTGAGCCGGAGCGGGTTTTCGCCGAGTTCGGCCGCGATCGCCGGCAGCGCCGTCGCCAGCACCGCCGCATCGAGGTTCTCCATGAAGAGGCCGCTTGCGACGATCAACGGCACCATGATGCGGCGCGGAAACGGAAGCTCACGCATGGGGACGGGAACGCACCACGAATCGCTCGAACGGCCGCCGCGGGACGCGGGACCGCCATCCTAGCGCGATCGCCGCCGCGCGACGCACGTTTCTGCGATAGCCGACACTAGTCCGAGGCTGAGCGCGTCACTTGCGCGGCAGAACGGCCTCGATGGCGCCGGTAAGGCGCGGGGATTCGGGCGGGGTTTGGGTCGAAAAAGCGGCCGCGAGCCGGCCATCCGGCGTCACCAGGTACTTATGGAAGTTCCACTGCGGTGCCTGGCAGGTCCGAGCACGTCCTGCGCCCACCGGTAAAAGGGATGGGCCTGTTCGCCCTTGACGACGACTTTTTCGGCCAACGGAAAGTCGATCGCGTAGTTGACCTCGCAGAACTGCTTGATCTCGGTAGCCGACCCCGGCTCCTGCGCGCCGAAATCGTTCGAGGGCACGCCGATCACCACCAGCCCGCGGTCGCGATAGCGTTGCCATAGGTTTTGAAGGCCGGTGTACTGCGGCGTATAGCCGCAGAACGAGGCGGTGTTGACGATCAAGAGCGCTTTGCCTTCGAACTTCTTGAGCGGCAGCGGGCCGCCTTCGATCGCGGTGAACGAGAACTCGAACGCACTCGATCCAGCCATCGCAGCAGTTCCCGTCAAAGCAAGCCCCAGGCACAAAGCCCACGCGAGGAAGGTCCTCAACGATCGGAGCAACATCGGGGCGGTCGCACGTCCTTGGCGATATGCGCTAGTCTACGCCGCTTAATGTCCTACGATCTCAAAATTATCAACGCCACCATCGTCGATGGCACCGGCGCGCCGCGCTGCACGGGTGCCGTCGCGGTCGCCGCCGGCCGCATCGCCGCAGTGGGCACCGCGCCGGGCGAAGCCAAGACCGTGATCGATGCCGGCGGCCATGCGGTCGCGCCTGGCTTCATCGACATGCACACCCACTACGACGCCCAGATCCTGTGGGACCGGAAGCTCTCGATCTCGCCTTGGCACGGCGTGACCACGGTAGTGATGGGAAATTGCGGTTTCACCATCGCGCCCAACCGGCCGGCGCAACGCGACCTTATCCTGCGCACGCTCGAACGGGTCGAGGGCATGAGCCTCGATGCGCTCCGGGTCGGCACCGGGCCGGATTGGGGCTTCGAAAGTTTTCCCTCCTATCTCGATGCGGTCGAGCGGCGCGGTTCGCTGATCAATGTCGGCTGTTACATCGGCCACACCGCGGTCCGGCTGCACGTCATGGGGACGGACGCGGTCGAGCGCGAAGCGACCGCGGACGAGATTGCGGCGATGGAACGCCTGGTGCACGAGGGGATCGAAGCCGGCGCGCTCGGCTTTTCGTCCTCGCGGCTCCCGACCCACAACGGCTTCGACGGCAAACCGGTGCCGAGCCGACTGGCCAGCGTCGATGAGTTCCATCGCCTGATTGCGGCGATGACCGCCGGCGGTGGCCATTTTTTCCAAGTGTCGATGGGGCGCGGCTTCTTCCTCGACGAATACAAGACGATCGCCCAAACTTACGGCACCACCATTGCCTGGACGGCGCTCCTGACCAACATCGCCGGGCCGGGGTCGCACCGCAAATATCTCGACCAGACCCAGGCGATGATCGCCGCGGGCGCCAACGTGATCCCGCAGACCTCGCCCCGCCCGCTCACGCTCGAGTTCAACTTCGACTCGGCGTTCGCGTTCGAGTCGCGGCCGTTCTACGCGCCGACCATGCGCACCGACCGCGCCGGGCGTACGGCGCTATTCCGCGATCCGGCCTTCCGCCAAGCCTTCAAGGACGACCGCCACGATCCCCGGCCACACCAAATGGTCGGATGGGACGAGCGGGCGGTGATTTCCTATTCGCCGGGCGAGCCCGAGCTCACCGAACGCCCGGTGCGCGAGGTCGCGGCCGAGCGCGGCGTCGACCCGGTCGACCTCGTGCTCGACTTGAGCATCGCCAGCGACTTGGCGCTCAAGCTGCGCGTCCCGATCCTCAACTACGACGAGGCGGGTGTCGCCGAAATCCTACGAGACAAGAACACGGTGCTCGGCCTCTCGGACGCCGGCGCGCACGCCAATTCGCTTTGCGACGCCTGCTATCCGACCTATCTCCTCGGCCGCTGGGTGCGCGAGAAAGGGACGCTCACGCTGGAAGAAGGCGTGCGGGCCCTCTCCGCCCGCCCGGCCGAGGTGCTGGGCTTGCGCGACCGCGGGCGGATCGCGCCGGGCCTCGCCGCCGACCTCGTCGTCTTCGACCCGGCGACGGTTCTCGATGGGCCGATCCGGCGGGTCCACGACCTGCCCGCCGGCGCCGACCGCCTTATCTCCGATGCGATCGGAATCGACGCCGTCATCGTCAACGGTACCGTCATCCGCCGCCACGGGGTCGATGTTGTCGACGAAAGCGCGCGCCTCCCCGGACATCTGCTCCGGGGCCGTCGCTCTCCTTAGGACCAAGTGCGATGACAACCGTAAGCGCGACCGCCGCGCTCTCGAAGCCGGTTCCGCCGCGGCTCGGCCGCGTCGTCGGCGTCGGCTTCGTCGCCGGCCTCTGGCTCATGCTCAATACGCTGGCGTTCGCAGCCCTGATCTTCCCGGGCGCACTCGCCGATCGCGTCAATATCGGCATGGGCCTCGCGCTGTTCAGCTCCATGGTGCTGGCGGCGGTGGTGCCGTTCCTCTCGAGCTATGCCGGGATGGTCGCTGGCGTCTCGGCCCCGGTCGCGATCGTCGGTTTGATGGGGATCGAGATCATGGGGCGCAGCCCGCCCGAGGCAGTGGTGCCGACGCTGCTGGCGGCGTTCGCGGCTTCGACGCTCCTGACCGGCATCTTTTTCATGGCACTCGGCTATTTCCGTTGGGGCCGTGTCGCCCGCTATATCCCGTTCCCGGTGATGGGCGGTTTTATCGGCGGGGTCGGCTGGCTCGTGATCCAGGGCGCGTTCGCGACCATGACCGGGCTAAAACTTACGGTCGACAATCTGCCGCTCTATCTCGAACCCGCGATCGCGCTCAAGTGGGCCCCCGGCCTGATCCTCGGCCTCATCCTCACCTACCTCCATCGCCACCGCTTCAACCTCTTCAACCTGCCGGTCGTTGTAGCGGTCGGCATCGGCCTGTTCTGGATCGTCGCCGAGTTCGTCGGCGCCTCGATCGACGTCCTCCACGCCCAGGGCTGGGTGTTCGGCGGTTTTCGCTCGGAGGGGCTGGGACTGCCGTTCGACTACGTCGCCGAACTGGGCCGCGTCGACTGGCGCGCGTTCGCCGCTCTGGTACCGCTCGCCGGTTCACTGATGGCCGTCAACCTAATCGGCACGCTGCTGACTTCGAACGCGATCGAGCTCTCGATCCAAAAGGACATCAACCTCAACCGCGAGCTGCGCGCGACCGGGGTCGCGACGGTGTTGTCGGGACTGGGCGGCGGGCTCGCCGGCTTCCACTACATGGGACCTTCGCGCTTGACGCAGCGCTTCAAGGTCGGAACCCAGGGTGTCGGCATCGTCGCCGCGCTGGTTTGCCTGGCGACGCTGCTCACCGGCGACAAGCTCCTCCCCTACCTCCCGACCATGGTAGTCGGGATGCTGCTGGTGTTCGCCGGCACCGATCAGATCCTGAACTGGTTGGTTGCCTCGTACGGCAAGATGACGCGGAGCGAGTACCTGGTGGTGCTGCTCGTGTTCGCGGTGGTGGTGCTGGTCGGATTCATGGAGGGGATCGCGATCGGCGTGGTCGCCGGCGTGATTCTGTTCGCGGTCAACTACAGCCGCGTCTCGATCGTCTACTCGGAAATGACCGGCGTCGAGCAGCGGAGCAATGTCGATCGCTCCGAAGCGCTCCGAAACATCTTGCGCGAGGAGGGCTCGCGGCTCTTCATCATCGAGCTGCAAGGGTTCCTGTTCTTCGGCACTGCCTACCGGTTGGTCTATCGGCTGCGCGACCGCGTCAACGACCGCACCCGGCCACCGCTCCGCTACGTCGTGCTCGATTTTCGCCGCGTCAACGGCATCGACTCTTCGGCTGCGGTGAGCTTTACCAAACTCTGCCAATACGCCCAGACCTACGGCTTCCAACTCTGTCTCGCCCATCTATCGGACGACCAGTTCGCGCTGCTCGAGCGCGAGGGGATGGCTGAGGAGCGCCGCATCGCGCTGCCGGTCGGTCGCCCCGATCTGGAACGGCGCAGCGGACGCCCCGATACCGCGAGCCCGTTCGGCGCCCGGGTCCGGCGCTTCACCGATATCGATCACGCGCTCGAGTGGTGCGAGAACCATCTCCTGCTGACCGTGAACCAGCTCCGCAGCGGCATCGTCGATCCGCTCGAAGCGCAGTTGCGCCGCACGTTCCCGGAGTCGGTCGACGTCGCGCGGTTCATGGGCTACGTCGCGGCCGCGACCTATCAGGTCGGCGACGTCCTGATCCGCCAGGGCCACGAGTCGCGCGACCTCTACTTCATCGAGTCGGGCGAGGTCACAGTCGAGATCACGACCAACGGCGGCCACAATCTGCGGCTTCGCGTGATGGGCGCCGGCACTTGTGTCGGCGAGGTTGCGTTCTATTTGGGCCGGCTGCGCTCGGCGTCGGTGGTCGCGACCGCACCGACCACCGCTTACCGCCTGACCGCCGATGCGCTCGACCGCATGCAGACCGACGATCCCGGCGTCGCTGCCGCGTTCCACGAGTTCATGGCGCGGCAACTGGCCGAGCGTTTATCTGATACCGATCGCTTGCTCGAGGTCTACGCCCACTAAGGCGCGAGCGCGCGGCGAACGTCGGCAACTTCGGCCTGCGAGGGTAGCGGCGCTTGGCGGTCGCGGATCCAGGCGGCTACGTCGCGCCATACCGTTTCGGCCTGCAAGTCGCGAAGCAGCATATGGTAGCCGGCGGGATAGACCGCGACCCGGCGGGTTCCCTTCATGGTCTCCAACATCTGTACGGTCGGGCGCTTCGGCACGATCTCGTCCTTGGCGCCGTATAGCACCAGCGCTGGCGTCTGCACCGCCGGCGCGGCGGCGAGCGCGTCGTCCATCAGGTTGACGAGGCCCCAGGCCGAATCGATCCGGGTGTGCTTGATCACTTGCGGATCGCGCCCGAGCGCCTTCAGCATCTCGATGTTGTCGGACGGAACGATGTTGAGCCCGCTCGCCGTCACTTGGTTCCACGGCGTGACGTGCGCGCCGAGCCACAGGAATGCGCGGTAGAGGAGCGGCATCGTCGCGCGCCCCCACACGGCCGGCGCGACCAGGACAATCCCATCGCCGGCCGGCCGCTCGACCACGCCGTTCGCGGCCTCGGCTTCGGCGGCCATGATTACCGCCCCGCCCATGCTCTCGCCGACGAGCGTCACGGCGAGGTCAGCATGGCGCCGTTTGATCGCGCCGACCACCTCGCGGAGGTCCTGCGTCAAGCGGTGCTCACCCGCCCAGATCCCGCGCTGCTCGGTCGCGCCAAAGCCGCGTTGGTCGTAGGCGTAGGTGGTGATGCCATTCGCCGCCCAATAGCGGGCCGGCGCCTCGAACGCGTTCGAGTAATCGTTGAACCCGTGCAACCCGACCACGATCGCCTGCGGCCGGCCGGCACGCCACACGCGGTAGGGGAGTGCACGCCCGTCGCTGGCGATGAATGCGGCCTCGGTGAGTTCGGGTGTCTGCGTGCCGGGTCCGGAATCCTGAACGCGCGGCGCGCAGGCGACCGCAAGAAGCGTCAGTGCGATCGCCGCTGCTTGCAAGCCGCTTCCGCGGCGCGGCCCGTGCCGCGGACGGTTGGACGGATCGAGAACGGCGGTCATGGCTGGGCGAAACCTATATTTCACGCTATATGGTCCGCGGACGCCATGGCAACGAGGGCCAAAACCCTCGGGTGCGCAGGACGATACGGGGGCCACCACATGAGGAAACCGCAAGGACCGACGACGATCCCGCCGCGCCCGGCCGCCGACCCGCGCCCGGCTGCCACGCCGCCGCGCCCGGCCGATCCCAACCGCCGGCCGGGCACACCGGCGAGCGAACTCAAGGCGCAAAAGCTCATCCACCTCTTTACGACCCCGATCTTGAAGCACATCTGGGCCGACAGTGGCCCGCTCAACGACGATCTCCGCCGCATCATCATCAACAAGACCCGCGGCGGCAAAGGCGCGAGCTACAGCGCGATCGGCGGCTGGGAATCGAGCGACGATTTCCACCAGTGGGCCGGCGAGCAGGGGCAAAAGATCATCCAGCGCGTCGCCGAAATGGTGAAGCACGCGACCGCTGAAATCTACGCGACCTTCAGCGGCCAGGAGCGCCCGACCTGGACCATCGCGATGTGGGCCAATGTCAATCGCCGCGGCAATTACAACCGGCTCCACGTCCAGCCGGGATCGACCTGGTCGGGCACCTACATCGTCGACACCGGCCTCGACGACAAGAACGACACCACCAGCGGCGTCATCGGCTTGATCAACCCGAACCTCGCCCAGGCGATGAGCTTCTATCGCAATGCGATTCCGATGCGCTACATCGTGCGACCCGAGCCCGGACTGATGATGGTATGGCCGAGCTACATCGCGCAGATGGTCTACCCCCACGGCGGCAAGCGGCCGCGGGTCTCGATCTCGTTCAACGTCAAGAAAGACCCCTACCCCTAAACCGACGCCGCTAGCCGCGGATCACCGGCCACGGCGGCGGCAGCTTGAGGCCGGCGCGCTTGCGCCACGCCTGGCTTGCCGCCTTCAGGCGTCGTTTGACGTCGGCCTCATCGACCGTAACTAACGTGCCGCGCCGCAAGAGGACGCGGCCATCGACGATCACGGTGTCGACGCTTTTCCCGGTCGCTGAGTAAACCAGCGAGCGCACCGGATGCCGGCCGGGGTGGTTGGCGAACTCGATCCCGGCCATGTCAACCAAGGTCACGTCAGCTTTCTTGCCGACCTCGAGCGAGCCGATCGCGTCGTCCCACAGCAGTGCCTTGGCGCCGTCGATGGTCGCCATTTCGAGCGCCTTGTAGGCGCCCCATAGGGTCGCATCGTTGTAGATGTCCTTGTGGCCGCAGGCAGCGAGATACATGACGCGGACCATGTCGAGGTTGCCCGAGGCCGAGGCCGAATCGGTGCCGAGCGAGATCGTGATCCCGGCGTCGGCCATCTTCGGCATCATGCCGTTCCCGAACACGCCGTAGGCGCCGAACATCGAGGCGCCCGGGCAATGCGCGACCTTACAGCCGTTGTCGGCCAACCACGTGATCTCGCGCGCGTTGGGCCAGCCCATGTGGACCAGATAGAGGTTGGGCCCGAACAAACCGAGGTCGTAGTAGCGCTCGAGCGAGCGCTTGCCGAACATCTTCTGGATCGCCTCGTTCTCGCCCTTGACGGCGGCGGCATGGGCATGGACCCCGACCTTGTGTTTGCGCGCGAGCTTGCCGATCCCGGACGCGAGCCGGTCGCTGATGTTGTAGACGTAGCGGAGCGAGAACCACGCGCGGATGCGGTCGTCGGCCGCCTTGTGCCACTTTTTGACGAACGCTTCGCCGCGTTCGAGATTTTGATCGGTGGTCTCGATCAACGATTTCGGCAACGGTGCGATCGGATCATGAATGTCGCGGGTCGAGCGCGTCATGATGCCGCGAATGCCGATGTCGACCGCCGCTTGCGCCATGGCGTCGGCATGAATTCCGCCGGGGTCGTTGAAGCAGGTGGTGCCGTAGCGGATCGCCTCGACGAAGCCGCCCAACGCCGAGAGGTAGGCGTCCTCGGGCGTCAGCACCGCTTCGTAGGGATAAATCCGCTTGTAGAGCCACGACATGATGTCGATATCGTCGCCGATCCCGTTCGAGAGGTACTGGTTGGGATGGAGATGCCCGTCGATCAGGCCCGGAATCGCCATCATCCCGCTGCCGTCGATCACGTGCGCGGCCTTGTGCTTGGCGCGCACCGTCGCGGTCGGGCCGACCGCGACGATCTTGTTACGCTGGATCGCGATCGCGCCGTCGGAAAAGATCTGGCGCTTCGCATTCATGGAGACGACGTAGGCGTTGGCGACGATGAGATCGGCCATGGCTCCCCCGGGGATTCGATCGGGCGAACGTTACTCCGCCGCGATCAGCCGCGCGACTCGGGCGCGTAGATACGGAATCGTCTCCGCCTCGAACCACGGGTTGTCTTTGAGCCAGCGGTTGTTGTGCCACGACGGGTGCGGGATCGGCACGACCCTGGGCCGGAACGCCCGCCATGCGCGCACGGTCGCGGTCAAGGTCGCCTTGCGTTTTCGTCCCAGGTGATAGGCGTGGGCGTAGCTCCCGACCGCGACGATCAGCTCGACCTTGGCGAGTTCGGCAAGCAGCGGACCGTGCCAGGTCGCGGCACACTCGGGCCGCGGCGGCAGATCGCCGCTCGCGTTCTTGCCCGGATAGCAGAAACCCATCGGCACGATCGCGATCCGGCGCGCATCGTAGAACGCCGCGCGGTCGAGCCCGAGCCACTGGCGTAGGCGATCGCCGCTCGCGTCGTTCCACGGGATCCCGGTCGCATGGACCTTGGTGCCCGGCGCCTGGCCCGCGATCAGGATGTGGGCGCTGGCGGCGGCGACCAGTGTCGGTCTGGGCCCGAGCGGCAGGTGCGCCTCGCAGAGCCGGCAGGCGCGAATCGCCCCGAGCAGCGCCGCAAGATCGCGGACGCCGTCCGCCGCGGGACGCGCGGTTGATCGCATCGTCCCGACCCCCTAAGTTGGGCTTTCGTTCATGCGGTCATAGTGCGGGTCGAGAATGAAATTTGCGAGCACCGATACCTACGTCGCGCCCGAGGAGCTGACGGTCGCGGTCAACGCCGCGATCACGCTCCGGCGCCCGCTGCTGGTCAAGGGCGAGCCCGGCACCGGCAAGACCCAGCTCGCCGCCGAGATCGCCAAGGCGCTGGGGATGACGCTCCTCGAGTGGCACATCAAGTCGACCACCAAGGCGGTGCACGGCCTTTATGAGTACGACGCCGTCGCCCGGCTCCGTGACTCGCAGCTCGGCGACCCGCGCGTTGAGAACATCGCCAACTACATCAAGCGCGGCCGGCTGTGGGAGGCGTTCGCGCATCCCGACCTGCCGGTGCTCCTGATCGACGAGATCGACAAGGCCGACATCGAGTTCCCGAACGATCTCTTGCTGGAACTCGACCGCATGGAGTTTCACGTTTACGAGACGCGCGAGACGATCAAAGCCAAGCAGCGACCGATCGTCATCATCACCTCGAACAACGAGAAGGAGCTGCCGGACGCGTTCCTCCGCCGCTGCTTCTTCCACTACATCCGCTTTCCCGACCGCGACACCATGACGCGGATCGTCGACGTGCACTTCCCGAAACTCCAAAAGAAGCTCCTGTCCGAGGCGCTCACGCTGTTCTACGAAATCCGCGAGGTTCCGGGCCTGAAGAAAAAACCCTCGACCTCGGAACTCTTGGATTGGCTGAAGCTCCTATTGGCCGAGGCCATTCCGCCCGAGGCGCTCCGCGCCAAGGACACCCGTACCCTGGTACCGCCGCTTTATGGCGCGCTCTTGAAGAACGAGCAGGACGTCCAGTTGTTCGAACGCCTGGCGTTCTTGGCGCGGCGCGAGCGCGGCTGATCGGCGGAGCGCGGCCCCCCGTGTTCCTCAACTTCTTCACCGAACTCCGCGCGGCCAAGGTGCCGGTGAGCCTCAAGGAGTATCTCGCGCTGATGGAGGCGATGGCAGCCGGCATCGCCGAGCACAAGGTCGACGATTTCTATTACCTCGCGCGCGCGATCCTGGTGAAGGACGAGCGCAACCTGGACAAGTTCGATCGCGTGTTCGGCCACTGCTTCAAGGGTCTCGAAGCGCCGGCCGACCCGCTCGCGGTCGAGATCCCGGCCGAGTGGCTGAAGAAGCTCGCGGAGAAGTTCCTGACGCCCGAAGAAAAGGCGATGATCGAGGCGCTGGGCGGGCTCGACAAACTGTTGGAAGTCTTGAAGCAGCGCCTGGCCGAGCAGAAAGCGCGCCACCAGGGCGGCAAGAAGTGGATCGGCACGGCCGGCACTTCGCCCTTCGGCGCCTATGGCTACAACCCCGAAGGCATCCGCATCGGCCAGGACGAAAACCGCGAAGGCCGCGCGGTCAAAGTGTGGGACCGGCGCGACTTCAAGAACCTGGACGACTCGGTCGTCTTGGGCACGCGCAACATCAAGGTGGCGCTCCGACGCCTTCGCCAATTTGCGCGCGAGGGCGCCGAGCTCGAACTCGACCTGCCCGACACGATCCGCTCGACCGCGAAGAACGCGGGCTACCTCGACCTAAAGCTCGTCCCGGAGCGCCACAACGCGGTCAAGGTGCTCTTGCTCCTCGACGTCGGCGGCTCGATGAACGTCCATACCCGCACCTGCGAGGAGCTCTTCTCGGCGGCGCGGGCCGAATTCAAGCACCTCGAGTATTATTACTTCCACAATTGCGTCTACGAGGGCCTGTGGCGCGACAACCGCCGCCGCCACGCCGAGCGAACCGAGACCCGCGACCTCATCAACACCTACGGGCCCGATTACAAGCTCATCTTCGTTGGCGATGCCACTATGAGCCCCTACGAAATCACCGCGCCCGGTGGCTCGATCGAGCACTGGAACGAGGAGGCTGGATCGGTGTGGATGCGCCGCCTGCTCGACCACTATAAGCACGCGGTCTGGCTCAATCCGTCGCCGCCCAAATACTGGGAGTCGACCCCCTCGATCCAGGTCATGCACCAGACGGTGAGCGGGCGGATGTATCCCTTGACGCTCGACGGCCTCGACCAGTCGATGCGGGAGCTCAAGCGGTAGGCGCGCGTAGGCTTGCGCGGGTCAGTGAAAATCCCGCGACGGGAACAGGCGACGGGCGACGGTACCGGGATCGGATGGCCGCCCGGTCGCGGCCTGATCGGCGGGGCCGCCCACAAATCCCATCTTCAAGTGATCGTTGTTGGCGTTGCCGCCGGTCGCCAGCGGTCGCGTTGCGTAACCGGTCGCGGGCGCGGGTTGGGCGTGGGCGTGGCGGACGTCGAATCCTTTCAGCGAATCGAGTTCGCCTAAATCGAAAAGCCGCGCGGTCTCGTCCCGCATCCGGTCGGCGACGACGTGGATGACGAGCCCCTCGCGCTCGACCTTGCCCGTCACCGACAGGAGCCGCGACCGCAGCACGGTCTTGCGGTTCTTCTCGAACATGCGCGGCCATACGATCACGTTGGCGACCCCGGTCTCGTCCTCGAGCGTCATGAAGATGACGCCGCTCGCAGTGCCCGGGCGCTGGCGGCTGATGACGAGGCCCGCGACCTTGACCCGCGCGCCCGGCGCGACGTCCGCCAGCGTCGCCGACGGGATGTGCTTCGTCCGCGCCAAGGCGGGACGCAACAGCGCGAGCGGATGCGACTTAAGCGAAAGGCGCATCGCCGCATAGTCGGTCAAGACTTCTTCGCCGATCGGCATCACCGGGAGGTCGACTGCGGGTTCGGCCCCCTGCTCGATCGAACTCGTGTAGAGCGCATCCCCTTCACCCCTCTCCTTACCCCCCTCCCTACCCTCCCCCCCTTGAGGGGGGAGGGACTCCATGGCCGCGAAGAGCGGGAGGGCTGAGTCCTTGAAGCCCTTGACCGCCCACAGCGCCTTCCGCCGCGAAAGCCCCATCGAGCCGAACGCATCGGCATCCGCCAGGAGCGCCAACGTCGCCGGCTTGAGCCCGCTCCGCCGCCAGAGTTCGTGCATGTCGGCGAAGCGCGTTTCGGGCAGCGCAGCGCGCGCGGCCGCAAGTGCCGCTGCGTCGGCCTCGCCCAAGCCTTTGACTTCGCGCAAGCCCAGGCGGAGCGCGGTCCGTGCATCCTCGGGTGCGCGCCAGGCGGGACTGCCCTTGACCCCTCCCCCTACCCCCTCCCACAAGGGGAGGGGGACAGCTATTTGGTGGAGCGGCGCGACTTTTTTTTCTGTCCCTCCCCCCTCGTGGGGGAGGTCGGCGCGAAGCGCCGGGTGGGAGGACGCCGCTTCGAGCGTGCAGTCCCATTGGCTCGCGTTGACGTCGACCGGACGCACCTGAACGCCATGATCGCGGGCATCGCGCACGATCTGGGCCGGGGCGTAGAAGCCCATCGGTTGGCTGTTCAGGAGCGCGGCCGCGAACGCCGCCGGGTAGTGGCACTTGAGCCACGACGAGACGTAGACCAGGAGCGCGAACGAAGCGGCGTGCGATTCGGGGAAGCCGTAGTCGCCGAAGCCCTCGATCTGCTTGAAGCAGCGGACCGCGTAGTCTTCCTCGTAGCCGTTGCCGATCATGCCGGCGATGAACTTCTCGCGGAAGGTATGGATCGTGCCCATGCGGCGGAAGGTCGCCATGGCGCGGCGCAGGCGGTCGGCCTCGGCCGGAGCGAAGCCGGCGCCGACGATCGCGATCTGCATCGCCTGCTCCTGGAAGAGCGGCACGCCGTAGGTCTTGGCAAGCACGTTCCGGAGCGCCTCCGAGGGATACGCGACCGGCTCCTGGCCCGAGCGGCGGCGAAGGTAGGGGTGCACCATGTCGCCCTGGATCGGGCCGGGGCGGACGATCGCGACCTCGATCACGAGGTCGTAGAACGAGCGCGGCTTCAAGCGCGGCAGCATCGTCATCTGCGCCCGGCTCTCGACCTGGAACACGCCAACCGAATCGGCCAGGCACAGCATGTCGTAAACGGTGGGGTCCTCGGGCGGGAGGTTGGCGAGGGTAAGCGCGCGGCCGTGGTGGCGCTCGATCAAATGGAACGCCTTGCGGATGCAGGTGAGCATGCCCAAGCCCAGGACATCGACTTTCAGGATCCCGAGTGCGTCGATGTCGTCCTTGTCCCACTCGATCATGGTGCGGTCGGGCATCGCCGCGTTGGCGATCGGCACCACTTCGCACAAGGGCCCGCGGCTCATGACGAAGCCGCCCGGGTGTTGCGACAGGTGGCGCGGGAAGCCGGTCAACTCCTTGGCGAGCCGGAGCGCGAGCCAGAGCCGCGCGTCTTCCGGGTCGAGCCCGAGTTCGCGCACCTGGGCGAGGTCGAGGCCCCTGCTCGACTGGCCCCAGACGTAGCCGGCGAGCGCGCCGCCGATATCGGCCGAAAGCCCGAGCGCCTTGGCAACCTCGCGGATCGCGCTCCGCCAGCGGTAGCTGATGACGACGGCGGTCAAGCCGGCGCGCTCGCGCCCGTACTTGCCGTAGATGTACTGGATCACCTCCTCGCGCCGCTCGTGCTCGAAGTCGACGTCGATGTCGGGCGGCTCGTTGCGCTCGGCCGAGATGAACCGCTCGAACAGGAGGTCGATGCGGTCGGGGTCGACCGCGGTGATGCCGAGGCAATAGCAGACCGCCGAATTGGCGGCCGAACCGCGGCCCTGGCAGAGGATGTCCTGGCTTTTCGCGAAGCGGACGGTGTCGTGGACGGTCAAGAAATAGGGCGCGTAGGCGAGCTGGCCGATCAGCGCGAGTTCGTGGTCGAGCAGCCGCTTGACCTTGTCGGGAATGCCGCCCGGGTAGCGCTCGGCGGCGCCGGCCCTGGCGAGCCGCACGAGTTCGGCCTGCGGATCGCGCGCCGCTTCCTCGTTCACGTCCGGATATTCGTAGCGAAGTTCATCGAGCGCGAAGCAGCAACGCGCGACGAGTTCGACCGTGCGCGCGAGCGCGTCGGGATAATCGGCAAAGAGCCGCGCCATCTCGGCCGGCGGCTTCACGTAGCGCTCGGCGTTGGCGAACAGGCGATAGCCTGCGTCGTCGACCGTGCAGTGCTCGCGGATGCAGGTGAGCACGTCCTGGAGCGGGCGCCGCGCCGGGATGTGGTAGTGGACGTCGTTGGTGGCGAGGAGCGGCGCGCGCGCCGCATCGGCCATCGCTTTGAGCCGCGCGAGCCGGGCGCGATCATCGCCCCGATAGAGATAGCTCGCGGCGCAGTAGACGCGGCCGGGAAAATGATCGGCCCAGGCGGTGAGCTCGGCGGCGAAGGCGGCTTCGTCGGCAACCTCCGCGGGCGGAATCACGACGAAGAGCTGCCCCTCGCCGTGCGCCCAGGCCTCGGCGCGGACGATCTCGCACTTGCCTTTGGGTGCGCGCCGGCGCCCCACCGTGATGAGGCGCGCCAAACGGCCGTAGGCGGTGCGGTCCGTGGGAAAGCAGAGCGCGCTCGCGCCGTCGCTCACATCGAGCCGGGCGCCGACCACGTAGCGCAAGCCCGCTTCCTTGGCCGCCAAGTGCCCGCGGACGACGCCGGCGAGCGTATTGCGGTCGGTGAGCGCCAACGCTGCCAAGCCCGCCGCCTTGGCCTGCACCACCAGCTCTTCGGGGTGTGCGGCGCCGCGCAGAAACGAGAAGTTGCTGGTCGCCTGCAGCTCGGCGTAGGGCATCAGTACCTCGCGGCGGCGTCGACGATGAGAGTCATCGGCGGGCGCGCTCCTCACGAATGAGGTCGGTGCTGTCGACCTGCTCGGCACCCTTGGGCGTCATCGCCGCGATGCGGTCGGCGCGAGCTAGCAAAATGCATGCAGCATGATGGCGTTTTGCTGGCATTGGGCGAGTCAGGCGAAGATTCCGTGCAGGAACCAGGCCGGCCCCGACGCCGGGCTGGCCGGCCGCGGAGCGGCAGGCGGCGGCGCGAACGCGAGCGGACCGCGCCGTTCGCGATGCGGGACTTCGGGGCCGCTGTCCTGGCTCGCGATCACCATCACCGGCGCCGGATCGGTGCGGTAGAGGCCGCTTCGATAGAGCCAGAAGCGCTGGCCGTCCTCGTCCTCGACCCGGAAGTAGTCGCGGGTCGCGAGCGGCGCGGCGGCGAGCGCCGGTCCGGCCGCGCGCCACCACTCGGCACCGATCCGCTCGGGGCCCTCGGCCCAGGCGATGCGATGGACGCGCTTGCGCCAGCGGAACAGGACCGGTGGGTCGTCGGGCACCGGCGCGACCACGGCAACCGGCTCGGGCTTGAGAAACAGGCAGAGCGGCCGCGGCAGCGCCTCCGGCCATGGCACCCCGGCCGGCGAAGCGGGCGCCGCCGCGGCGAGCCGCACCGCCGCCTGCCACGCCACCCGCCGCTCGGGCAGGTGGCTCGCGACCGCGCGCGGTCGGACGACGTTGGTGAGGCCCAAGCGATTGCCGAGGCGATCGGCGAGCGCCGCCAACTCGACGTCGTTCCCCTCGCTCCCCTCTGGCGTCGCCGCCGTGACGGCGCCGCCCCGGGCGACGCGGAACGTCATCTGCTCGGCCGGCAGCGGCTCGGCGATCGTCGCTGCCAGCACCGCGGCATCGGCGCCGAAGCCCAAATCGAGCAGCGCCCAGCGCTCGGCGAACAGCCGCGTCAAGTGCTTGACGTCGCGGGTCGGCCGACTGGTGCCGATCGCGATCGACACCACCTCGCCGTCGGCGCGATAGAACGCGAGCGTCAACCGGCGGGCGCCGAGTGCGGCCCGCGCGAGATCGGCGATGAGCGCCGCCAGCAACCGCTCGGTCGCGTGGGCGACGCCGTCCGTGTGCGCGATCGGCTCGGCGAACACGAGGCTCGCGCGAAGCGCCGGTGCCGGCTCGAGCGGCGAGATCGGCTCGCGCGCATAGCCCAAGGCAGCGTCGAGCCGGCCGACCAGCCCGGCGCCGAAGCGCGCGGCGAGTGCGGCACGGGGAATGCGCGCCAGCGTCCCGATCGTCTTCAAGCCCAAGCGATCGAGCGTCGCCGCCGTCTCGGGTGCGATCCGCAGGCCCATGACCGGGAGCGAAGCGAGCGCCGCCGCGGTCGCCCCTGCCGGCACGATCAGATGATGAACGTTGGCCGCGGGCGGCACGAAGCGGGCGACCGCCCACGCCGCGCCGGGCGTGTCGGCGACGGCCGCGCGGGCCGCGATGCCGAGACCGGCGAGCCGGCGGGTGAGGTCGGCGAGGAGCGCCGCTTCGCCGCCCACCAAGTGGGCGCAGCCGGTGATATCGAGAAAGAGGCCGCTGGCGTAGTCGCCGAAGCGGTCGGGACCGACCCAGGGCGTATAACGGCCGCACCAGGCGGCAAGTTTCAGGAGCGCCGCTTGGTCGCCGGCCACATCCTCGGGCGCGACGGCCAAGCCCGGACAGAGCGCGCGGGCGTCCGCCAGCGCCATGCCGGGGACGATACCGGCGGCCTCGCCCGCCGCATCGACCGCGGCGATGCGCAGCCCGCCATGATCGGCGGTGACGACGACGAACGGCTTAGCGGCGGACGGCTTAGCCGGTGCGGCGGGAAAAGCCGCGGGCGTCGACCTCGCCGTGCGGTGCCGGCGGTCGGTGGCGAAGGACGGGAGCCAAACCGAAACGATCCGGGCCATGGTCTACCTCGCTGGCTGCAGGTTGATCGTCGCGGCGATCGAGCACGGCGAAGCGCTCGCCCTGCCAGGCGACGCGCCAACGCCCGCCGCCGCCGCCGCGGGCGCGAACGAGATCGAGATCCCAAGCGATGCCGCGCGGCGCCGGCCGTTCGACCGCCGCAGCCGGCGCCGTCCGCACCCACCATCGCGTTGCCGCCGCGCTCGGCTCGGCCATGGCCGCCGCGCTCGGCTCGGCCATCGCGCCGCCGAGCCCGGGGCGGACGATCAGGGCCGCCACCCCGCTTCGCCGCGCCGCCAGCGCGAGCCGCTGGCTGTAGACCAAATCGAGCGTGCGCACGTCGCCGATGACGACGGCGAGCGCCGGCACGCGCAGGCCTT
>CAMDOQ010000003.1 GCA_945903685.1 Rhizobium sp. Q54 | reverse complement strand
GGCGCGGATCGTGGCGAGCGTCGACTCTTCGTCGGTCGCCGCCGCCGAAAAAATCGCCTGGGCGCGCCCGCGACAGGCGCCATCGAGCGCGAACGAGCCCGACTGGGCGAGCCCGTTCATCGTGGCCGCGACGCGGGCGCCGTCGCGGTCGTAGAGCTCGAACAGGAGCCGCTCGAAATTGCTCGCAACCTGGATATCCATGCTCGGACTCAAGGTCGGGATCACGCCGGCCGGCCGGTATTCCCCGGTCGCGAGC
Source organism: Rhizobium sp. Q54 (assembly GCA_945903685.1). Lineage (GTDB taxonomy): Bacteria > Pseudomonadota > Alphaproteobacteria > SHVV01 > SHVV01 > SHVV01. The sequence continues at coordinate 45,577 of CAMDOQ010000003.1, read as the reverse complement.
AGCCGCGCCAGGATATCGTTCCGGTTGGTCGCGATTACCAGGCGTTGGATCGGCAATCCGATCCGATGTGCACAATACCCGGCATAGACGTCGCCGAAGTTACCGGTCGGCACCGCGAAGGTGATGCCTCGCTCGGGTGCGCCCAGCGCCACTGCCGCCGTCACGTAGTAGACCGTCTGAGCGACGATGCGCGCCCAATTGATCGAATTGACCGCCCCCAGATTGTAGCGCTGGGCGAAAGCGCGATCGGCGAACAGCCGCTTCACCAGCGCCTGGCAGTCGTCGAACGTGCCTTCGACCGCGAGGTTGTGGACATTCGTTGCCGTCACCGTCGTCATTTGCCGGCGCTGCACGTCCGAGACCCGGCCCTTGGGATGGAGAATGAAGATCTCGATCGCGGCGCGGTCTTGGCAGGCGGCTATCGCCGCCGAGCCGGTGTCGCCCGAGGTCGCGCCGACGACTACGAGCCGGGTCCGGGCCTGCGCGAGGAAATAATCCATCAGGCGGCCGAGCAATTGGAGCGCGATGTCCTTGAACGCCAGCGTCGGGCCGTGGAACAACTCGAGCAGCCATTCGTCGGCGGCGATCTGGCGGAGCGGCGCGACCGCGGCGTGCGTGAAGGTGGCGTAGGACTCCTCGATCAGCCGCGCAAGCGTCGCGCGGTCGAGGGCATCGCCCACGAACGGCTCCAGAACGCGGAGCGCGACCTCCTGGTAGCGGGCGCCGCGGAACGACGCGAAATCGGTCGGCGCGAACGCCGGCCATGATTCGGGCACATAGAGTCCGCCATCGGCGGCGAGGCCGGCGAGGACCACCCCCTTGAAATCCAGGACGGGGGCGGTGCCCCGGGTACTCACGTAACGCAACGACATGCCTCGCGATCGCGGCCAGACTATAAGGTGGCGCCGCGGTCGGGCAAAGAAAGGCGACCTGAATAACTTCGGTCCCCAGCCGGTGCATAGCGGGGATAGGCCACCGGACCACGTCGCATCAATGACTTAGCCGGCCCCGTCCGGGGGATCGTTCGGGGCATGAGGAGGGTGTAAACTTGGCTAATAAACCATTGAAAAATAAGCAAAAAACCTCTATCAACAGACGAGGAACCAGAGCCGTGACAGGCGAGCAGGTCTCGATCCATTTCCCGCCCGGCGCCGAGGAAGCGGCGGCGCCACTCCGCAGCACCGGCATTCTGCCGGCGCAGGAGATGCGCGCCCTCATCCGCGAGAAGGTGCTGTTCTCGACCTCGGCGCCGATCAGCGAGGAACAGATCCAGCCGTCTTCGATCGACCTGCGCTTGGGCCCGATTGCCTATCGCGTGCGCGCGAGCTTTCTGCCGGGTCGGCACTTCCGGGTAGAGGACAAGCTCGAGGCGCTCGCCACCCACAAGATCGACCTCACCAGCGGCGCGGTGCTCGAACGCGGCTGCGTTTACATCGTACCGCTGCTCGAGCACGTCCGGCTCGGCAAGCGACTCTCCGGCGTCGCCAATCCCAAGAGCTCGACCGGCCGTCTCGACATTTTCACGCGCCTCATCACCGACAATGGCAGCGAATTCGACCGCGTGCGCGAGGCGTACAAGGGCCCGCTCTACGCCGAGATTTCGCCCCGCACCTTCAGCGTGCTGGTGCGGCGCGGCTCGCGCTTGAGCCAACTCCGCCTTCGGCGCGGCTCGCCCCGGCCGACCGATACCGGTATGCAGCGGCTCCACGAGGAAACCCGGCTCGTTCACGGCGAGGGCGAGGCGGCACACCGGATCGCCGGCGGCGTCCCGGTCACGGTCGACCTTCGCGGCGAAACCCTGGGCGGCCTTATCGGCTATAAGGCGAAGGCCAACACCGACATCGTCGATGTCGACCGCCACAACCACTATGACCCTTCCGACTATTGGGAGCCGATCCTCGCCAACCGCGATGGCAACCTGATCCTCGATCCGGACGCGTTCTACATCTTGGTGTCGAAGGAAGCGGTCACGGTGCCGCCCGACCATGCCGCCGAAATGGCCGCCTTCAACCCGCTCCAAGGCGAGTTCCGCGCCCACTATGCCGGCTTCTTCGACCCCGGCTTCGGCTTTTCCGACGCCGGCGGCGAAGGATCGCGCGCGGTGCTCGAAGTCCGCTCCTACGAAGTCCCGTTCCTCTTGGAGCACGGCCAGGTGGTGGCGCGCCTCACCTACGAGCGCCTCACCATGATCCCTGATCGGCTCTACGGGTCGGGGATCGGCTCGTCCTACCAGCGCCAGGGCCTGGCGCTGTCCAAGCACTTCAAGCGCTGATCCCGCCACCCCACCCTTCCCTCCCACCGGTTCCGAGGGGAGGGGTTGGGGAGGGGGTCAAAGCGCGCTATTCGCCGAGATAGCGCGCGTTCAGGTGCCGCTTGAACGCCTCGGTGCCGAGCGGGGCGCCGGTCGCAGCGGCGAGGATTTCCTGGGTTGAAAGACGCGAGCCGACGCCGTGGACGTTGGCGCGGAGCCAGCTGACCAGGGGTGCGAACCGCCCGGCGCCGATCGCGGCCGGAACGTCGGGTACCGCGCGCTTGGCGGCGGCGAAGAGCTGGGCCGCGGCGAGCGCACCTAATGTGTAGGTCGGGAAATAGCCGAAATCGCCGCCGTACCAATGGATGTCCTGCAAGCACCCATCCTTGTCGTCAGGCGGAGCGACCCCGACCAGACGGCGTAAGCCTTCGCGCCAGGCTTGGGGTAGTTCGGCGACCTTGAGCGATCCGGCGAGCAGCGCCCGCTCGAGGTCGTAGCGCAAGATGACGTGAAGCGGATAGGTGACCTCGTCGGCATCGACCCGGATCAGGCCGCGCTCGACCTTGAGGTAGACGCGCTTCAGGTTCGCGATCTCCCATGCGGCGCCGGTACCGGCGAAGGCAGCGCGCGCATGGGGCGCGAGGTAACCCAAGAACTCGAGCGAGCGGCAGGCATGCATTTCCATCAAGAGCGACTGGCTCTCGTGCATGGTCATGCCGCGGGCACCGCCGACCGGTTGTTCGCGCCATTCGGCGGGCAGCCCCATCTCGTAGAGCGCATGTCCCGTCTCATGAATCACCGCCATCAGCGAGCGCGTGAAGTTGGTCTCATCGTAACGGGTGGTGATACGGACGTCGGCCGGGACGCCGCCGGTAAAGGGATGGTGGCTGACGTCGAGCCGGCCATGGCGGCGATCGAACCCGAGCGCATCGAGGAGCCGCTCCGCCAACGCCCGCTGGTCGGCTTGGTCGAACGGGCCCGGCGGAACGATCGCGGCCGGGGCTTTCGCTTGCTCGGCCAGCACGCGATCCAGGAACCCGGGCAGGAAGTTCTTGAGATCGGCGAATAAGCGATCCACCTCGACGCCGCGGAGGTCGGGGTCGTAGGAATCGAGCAGCGCGTCATAGGGCGCGAGCCCCAGCGCGCTCGCCTTGGCGGCGGCAACCTCGACCGCGATCGCGGTCACGGTTTCGAGGAGCGGAGCGACCGCCGTGAAGTCGTTGTTGCCGCGCGCGCTTCGCCAGGCCATCTCGCACGCCGAGTTCGCCTTCGAGCGCCGCACCACCAGATCGGGCGGCAGCGCGTTGGCGTGCCGCCACTGCCGGAGCGCCTCGCGCAGGTTGCCGTGGCGCCAGCCGTCGGCGACATCGACCGCATTCGCGGCCGCGGCGGCGAGATCGGGTATCGCCGGGTCGGTCATCGCCTGATGACGGATCTCAGCCAAGGTCGCGAGTTGCTCGGCCCGGGTCTCGGCGCCGCCTGCAGGCATCATCGTCGCGCTGTCCCAGTGCAGCACCGCCATCGCCCCGTCGAGGCTGGCGATCTTGCGGAACTTGGCTTCGAGCGCGCGATAGGCGGTATCGGTCATCGGGAAGGGCTGCGAAAAAGCAGACTGTAGATCACGGCCAGCGCCGCCGCTAACCCGAACCAGGTGAGCGCATAGCCCAAGTGCGGGTTGGCGAGATCGGTCGCGAGCGGCTCGGGGCGCGGCCAGCCGCGCGCGCCTGACGCCGGCTCAGCAACGATTAAGGTCGGCGCGAGCGGGCGGCCGGCCAGCGCTGCCATGGCCGCGAGATCGACGTACGTCCACACATTGCCGGCGGGGTCGTTGGCGCCCATGAAGGCGCGGCGTTCGGGCGGCCGGCGCGCGATCCCGACGACGGTGACCGGCCCCTCGATCTGCCCGACCGCACGGCTCTGCGGGGCCTTGGCCTCGACCGGAACGAAGCCGCGGTCGACCAGGACCCAGGCAGCGTCCCCCTCGGGCGCGAGCGGGGTCACGATGTGAAAGCCATTGCGCCCGGTCTTGGGCGGGGCGATCAGGTGAAACTCGTGCTCGTGGCGGAATGTGCCGATGAGGGTGACCCGAACCTGATCGAGTGCCGCGATCGCCGCCGCCTGGTTGGGGATCGCGACCGGCGCGGCGGCGAGCGCGCGCTCGCGGGCGGCGATCAGGGCGGTCTTCCACTCGCCGCGCGCGAGTTGCCAGAACCCGAGCCCCAAGAGAACGGCAAGCATCGGTACTGCCACCAGCGTTGGCCACAGCATCCGACGAAAGCGGCTCACGTCCCCGAACCCCCCAACAAGATCGACCGGCTTCCCGACCGCATCACCATCCGCCTCGGGACTTTGATCGCGGTCGCGGCCACGGGACCGGTAGCGCTTCAAAACCAATCTAGCGATCGCGCTCGCCCTCGCCGGCATCGTGCTTGATCTTGATCGCGATCAGGACGCCCTTGAAGGGCGGCAGCAGCGCGAGCGCGAGGCCGGTCGCGAGCGTGATCCAAGCGACCAGATGGATCCAGAGCGGCGGGCTCCACAGCACCTCGACGACGAGCGCGGCGCCGATCACGACAATACCGACAATCAGGACCACGAACACGGCCGGGCCGTCGCCCGAATCGTGGCTCGAGAGGTCGAGACCGCAATGGCGGCAAGTCGCGGCGACCGTCAAATAGCCGGCATAGAGTGGGCCGATCCCGCAGCGCGGGCAGCGGCAGCGTAAACCGGCGACGATCGCGGACGGGCCCGCGACCGGCGGCGTCATCGGCGGCGCCGGTCGGGGAGCGGGTGGCTCAGCCGGCGACCGGCGCTGCGCCCGAGCCCCACCAGTAGATGCAGCTGAACAGGAACAGCCACACCACGTCGACGAAATGCCAGTACCACGCCGCAGCCTCGAAGCCGAAATGCTGGTCGGGCGTGAAGTGGCCCTGGTAGGCGCGGATCAGACAGACGGTAAGGAAGATCGTCCCGATGATGACGTGCAGGCCGTGGAATCCGGTCGCCATGAAGAAGGTCGAGCCGTAGATGCCGCCGTTGAAGGCGAACGCCGCGTGGCTGTACTCGTAGGCCTGGATGCACGTAAAGATCGCGCCCAAAATGATGGTGAGCCAGAGGCCTTGAATCAGGCCCTTGCGGTTGCCTTCCTTGAGCGCATGGTGGGCCCAGGTCACGGTGGTGCCCGAGGTCAAGAGAATGAGCGTGTTCAGGAACGGGAGATCCCAGGTGCGGAATACTTGAACGCCTTCGGGCGGCCACGTCCCGCCCATCTCCGCGGTCGGAAACAGGCTCGAATTGAAGAACGCCCAGAACCAGGCGACGAAAAACATCACCTCGGAGGCGATGAACAGCACCATGCCGTAGCGGAGGCCGAGCTGAACCACCTTGGTGTGCGAGCCGGTTTCGGCTTCGCGCACCACGTCCCGCCACCACACGAACATGGTGTACAGCACGAGAAGCAGGCCGAGCGCCGCGACCACCCAGGTGTAGCCGTGCATCCCGAGCACCGTGCCGATCAGGAGCAGGCCGGCCGCGAGCGCGCCCAGCGCCGGCCACGGGCTCGGTTCGACCATGTGGTAGTCGTGATTCCTGGTGTGGGCGTCAGCCATCGCTCGTCTCCGTCACTGGTTGGCCTGCGGTACCGCCGCAACCTTGGCCGGCCGCTTCTTTTTATCCGCTTCGTCGACCCGGTACAACGTGTAGGACAGCGTCACCGTCTTGATGTCGTCGAGATGCCGGTTCGCGACGATCTCGGGATCGACGAAAAACGTGACCGGCATCTCGATCGATTGACCGGGTTCAAGCTCCTGCTCGGTGAAGCAGAAGCATTCGATTTTGGTGAAATAGGGCCCGGCCTTGAACGGGGTCACGTTGAACGACGCTTGCGCCGTCATGGTTTTATTCGATCGATTGGTCGCGCGGTATGCGACCACGGTTTCCTCGCCGAGCCGAACCTTGACCGGCGCCGCCGGGGGCTCGAACGACCACGGCAAATCGGGCGCGACATGCGTGTTGAAACGCACCGTCACGATCCGTTCGCCGCTTACGCCCGGCGCTTGCACCGCCACTTGCGTGGTGCCGCCGTAGCCGGTGACCTGGCAAAACAAGCGATAAAGCGGCACCGCGGCAAACGACGCCCCGACCATGGCCAGCGCGACGACGCCCAAGACAAGCGCGGTAGCGCGGTGGCTCATCGGCCGCGTCGTCATGAGCCGCCTCCGCCCATGCGCGCAAGCGTCATGAAATAGAACAGGATCACGAGTGCGACCAGCACACCGGCCAGGGCCAGGTTGCGGCCACGCTTGCGACGATGTTGATCGGTGATCGGCATCGCGGTCCTAGCGGCCAATAGCGCGGTCGACGATCAGCAGCGCGAACAGCAGGAAGAGATAAAGGATCGAGTAGGCGAAGGTTGCGCGCGCCAGGCTGACGGTGCCGCGCCGCCACAGCGCGAGCGCGAGCGCGACGAAGCCAGCGCCGAGTGCGACCGCTCCGGTCCCATAGATCGTGCCGCTCAGGCCGACCGCCCACGGCGCCAGCGCGAACCCTTGCAGCGCGAGCGCGTAGATCGCGATCTGGCGGCGGGTCTCGGCCAGCCCCGCCACCACCGGGAGCATCGGCACGCCGGCGCGGGCATAGTCCTCGGTCTTGTAGAGCGCGAGGGCCCAGAAATGGGCCGGCGTCCACATGAAAATCAGCCCGAACAATAGAAGTGGAAAGAGATCGATCGTGCCGGTCGCTGCCGCCCACCCGATGACGGGCGGCAACGCGCCCGCCGCGCCACCGATCACGATGTTCTGCGGCGTCCGGCGCTTGAGCCAGATCGTGTAGACGAACACGTAGAACAGTACCGCGCTGGCGAGCAGCCCGGCGGCCAGATAGTTGGTCGCAAGTGCGAGCGTCATCACCGCGAAGGTCGCGGTTACGACGCCGAAGCCGAGCGCGGCGCTCGGGCTCATGCGGCCGGCCGGGATCGGCCGCGAGCGCGTCCGCGTCATCCGCGCATCGATATCGGCTTCGTACCACATGTTGATGGCGCCGGCGCCGCCTGAGCCGAGCGCGATCGCGAGGACCGCGACCGCGGCGAGGAACGGGTGCGCCGTTCCGCCGGCGAGCCACAATCCGACGAAGCCGGTGAAGGCAACCAGCGCGGTGACCCGCGGCTTGAGAAGCGCAAAGAAGTCGGCAACACGCGCCTCTTCGCCGAGCCTGATGTCCGGCGCGTCCGGCCCGATTCCTACCGCCGAAGGACTTGCCACGCGTTACCCTTCCGCCGCCGCGCCGGGCGGCGCCCGGTTAGTGCCCGCCGGCCGACGACCGGATCGTCGGCACGTGTTCGAAGGTGTGGAACGGCGCCGGCGAGGGCACGGTCCATTCGAGCGAGTTCGCGCCTTCGCCCCACGGATTGTCGGCGCATTTCTCGCCGCGGGTCATGGTGTGCCACAGCACGAACAGGAACCACAGCGCCGCGACACCCGAAAGGTAGGAGCCGAGCGACGACACCAGGTTCCAACCCGCCAAGGCATCCGGGTAGTCGGCGATCCGGCGCGGCATGCCGGCAACGCCGAGGAAGTGCTGCGGGAAGAACGTGATGTTGACGCCGATGAAGGTGAGCCAGAAGTGGATCTGGCCGAACGCCTCGTTGTACTGGCGGCCGCACATCTTGCCGATCCAGTAGTAGAAGCCGGCGAAGATGCCGAATAGCGCGCCCATCGACAGCACGTAGTGGAAGTGCGCGACCACGTAATAGGTGTCGTGGAGCGCATAGTCGATGCCGGCATTGGCGAGCACGACGCCGGTGACGCCGCCGACGGTGAACAGGAAGATCAGGCCGATCGACCACAGCATCGGCACCTTGAACTCGATCGAGCCGCCCCACATGGTCGCGATCCACGAGAAGATCTTGATGCCGGTCGGCACCGCGATCACCATCGTCGCGGCGACGAAGTAGGCGCGCGCATTGATCGGCATGCCGGCGGTGTACATGTGGTGCGCCCACACCACGAAGCCGATCACGCCGATCGCGATCATGGCGTAGACCATGCCGAGATAGCCGAAGATCGGCTTGTGGCAGAAGGTTGGGATGACCATGCTGATCACGCCGAACGCCGGCAAAATCAGAATGTAAACTTCGGGGTGGCCGAAGAACCAAAACAGGTGCTGGTAGAGCACCGGATCGCCGCCCTTGGCTGCGTCGAAGAACGCGGTGCCGAAATTGCGATCGGTCAGGAGCATGGTGATGGCGCCGGCCAGCACCGGGAGCGAGAGCAGCAGCAGGAACGCGGTGATCAGAAGCGCCCACACGAACAACGGCATCTTGTGGAGCGTCATGCCGGGCGCGCGCATGTTGAAGATGGTGGTGATGAAATTGATCGCGCCGAGGATCGAGGACGCGCCGGCCAGATGCAGCGCGAAGATCACCATGTCGACCGCAGGCCCGGGATGGCCCGAGGTCGAAAGCGGGGCATAAACCGTCCAACCGGTGCCGGGTCCGTCGCCCACGAACGGCGAGGCGTAGAGCAGGATCGCCGACGGGATCAGCAGCCAGAACGAGATGTTGTTCATGCGCGGGAACGCCATATCGGGGGCCCCGATCATCATCGGGATCATCCAGTTGCCGAAGCCGCCGATGAAGGTCGGCATGACCAGGAAGAACACCATGATCAGGCCGTGCGCCGAGACGAACACGTTGAAGATCTGGTCGTCGCCGCCCAGGATGCCCGGGCCCGGTTCGGCCAGCTCAATCCGCATCAGCATCGACAGGATGCCGCCGGCGAGTCCGCCGATCAACCCGAACACGATGTACATCGTGCCGATGTCTTTGTGGTTGGTCGAATAGACGTAGCGGCGCCAACCGGACGGGGTGTGGTCGTGGGCTCCGTGGGCGTGGCTTTGAGCGTTCATCGCTTAGGGTCCTTTTTCTTCGCGCCGGGTATGCGGCGGCGTGCGGTTCGTTATTCGCTGACGGCGGCGGTGGCGATCGCCGGCGTCGTATCGGGTCCAGTCGCGAACTTCTTTTTCGCGTCGGCCACCCACGCCGTGAACTTCTCCTTCGACACCACTTCGACCGCGATCGGCATCTTGCTGTGGCGGGCGCCGCACAGCTCCGAGCACTGGCCGTAGTAGACACCTTCCTTCTTGACGTTGACCCAAGTCTCGACCAGCCGCCCGGGGACGGTATCGAACTTCATGCCGAATGCCGGCACTGTCCAGGCGTGGATCACGTCATCGGCCGTGAGCAGCAGGCGGACGGTGGTGTTGACCGGCAGCACCACCCGGTTGTCGGTCTCGAGCAGGCGCGGCTTGGCTTTCTCGTCCAGGTTGGCATCGAACGAGAATTTGTGGTCCTGGTACTCGTAGGTCCAATACCACTGGTGGCCGACCACCTTGACGGTCAAGCCGACGTCGTCGGGCACCTTGTCGATGAAATAGAGCAGCCGGAACGAGGGGATCGCGATCACGATCAGGATTATGATCGGGATCACCGTCCACACCACTTCGAGCAGCGCGTTGTGCGTGGTCTTGGACGGGTTGGGGTTGGCGCTCCGCCGGAACTTGACCATCACGTAGCCGAGCAAAATCATCACGAAGATCGTGACCGCGACGATCAGCGGCACCAGGAGATCGTTGAACGCGGCAACGCGCTCGGCGATCGGCGTTACCGCCGGCTGGAAACCGGTCTGCCACGGCAGCGGTTGGGCCGCGAAGGCGGTGCCGGCCGCGGTCATGACCAGCGCCGGTGCACCAATAATCGAGAAAACAGAACGACCAATCCGCATTGAGACTCGGCTCCCCTGCCCGCGAAAACCGCCGCCGGGCCGATCGACCCGAGGCGGTCATGGATTGTAGTCGGAGTGCGCACGGAACGGCAAATACTTGCGCCGACTTATACGCAAGGCCGCCTACCCGAACAACCCGGAAACGGCCGAGCCGGCGCCCGGCCGGCAAGATGACAACCGTTCGCAGAGCGCCCATATTACGAGGACGCGTCGCAACCACGCTGCTCAGGATTGCCGCCATGCCCCCAGCCGTCGTCCCGCCCACCGCCGCCGAGCTTTTTTATGGCCGCGTCGGGCTCGACCGCCGCCGCGTCGACCGCATCGTCGCCGAAGCCTTGGCCGGGATGGACGATGGCGAGCTCTACCTCGAATACCGCCAATCCGAGAGCCTGGTGTTCGACGATGGCCGCTTGAAGAGCGCGAGCTTCGATTCGGCGCAAGGCTTCGGCCTTCGCGCCGTCGCCGGGGAATCGACCGGTTACGCCCATGCCTCCGAATTGTCTGAGGCCGCGCTCAAGCGCGCCGCCACCGCCGTCCGCGCGATCAAGACCGGCACCGCCGGCACCATGGCGCTCGATCCGTCGGCAACCAACCGGCGCCTCTACGACGACGTCAATCCGCTTGCCGCGCTTAGCTTCGAGACCAAGGTCAAGCTCCTGGCCGAGATCGACGCCTACGCCCGCGCCAAGGACCCGCGCGTCCGCCAGGTGAGCGCGAGCCTCGCCGCATCGTGGCAAGCGGTCGAGATCGTCCGTGCCGACGGCGCGCGTGCCCACGACATCCGGCCGCTGGTCCGTATCAATGTCTCGGTCGTGGTTGGCAAGGGCGACCGGCGCGAAACCGGCACCCACGGGGTCGGCGGCCGCACCCTCTACGACCCCTATATCGGCGGCACCGCTTGGCGCGCCCAGGTCGACGAGGCGCTTCGCCAGGCGCTGGTCAACCTCGAGTCGAAGCCGGCGCCGGCCGGCGAAATGACGGTCGTGCTGGGGCCGGGCTGGCCGGGCGTCCTCCTCCACGAGGCGATCGGCCACGGCCTCGAGGGCGACTTCAACCGGAAGAAGACCTCGGCCTTTGCCGGCCTGATGGGCCAGCGCGTCGCCGCCCCCGGCGTCACCGTGGTCGACGACGGCACCCTTCCCGACCGGCGCGGCTCGCTCACGATCGATGACGAAGGCACCCCGACCGAGCGCACGGTGTTGATCGAGGACGGCGTGTTGGTCGGATATCTCCAGGATCGTCTTAACGCGCGCTTGATGGGGAGCCGCTCGACCGGGAGCGGCCGGCGCGAGAGCTACGCGCATTCGCCGATGCCACGGATGCGCAATACGTTCATGCTGGCCGGCACGCGCGCGCCCGAGGAAATCCTGGCCACGGTCGATAAGGGCCTCTACGCCGTCAATTTCGGCGGCGGCCAGGTCGACATCACCTCGGGCAAGTTCGTCTTCACCTGCACCGAGGCCTACCGGATCGAGAACGGCAAGATCGGCCAGCCGGTCAAGGGTGCGACCCTGATCGGCAACGGCCCCGACGTCCTCACCAAGGTGGCGATGATCGGGAACGATCTCGCGCTCGATGCCGGCGTCGGTACCTGCGGCAAGGACGGCCAGGGCGTACCGTGCGGCGTCGGCCAGCCGACCATGCGAGTCGATGGACTGACCGTCGGCGGTACCGAAGCCGCCTGACGGCAACGGCGATGCGGCGGCCGGTGCCGCGCGCGCTATTCGCCGGCGTCGTGGCCTGTACGGTCGTTGGGGCATCGTACGCGGCCGAGATCGACTCGCCGCCGCCGCCGGTCGTCTGGCAGCTCGAAAGCACAGCGGTTCCGCCCGCACTGACGCGGCCCGCGCTCCCGCGCCGCCCGCCCGCCGATCCCGACGATGCCGCGCGCGCCGCCTTGGGCGAAGCCCTGTTCCGCGCGCCGGAACTCCTGGGCACGCTCGCGCGCCGGAGCGGGCTCTCCTGCCAAGCCTGCCACATCGAGGGTACCAACAACCCGCAGTTTTTCATCCGCGGGCTCTCGGCCCGGCCGGGCGGGCTCGACGTCACCGGCCGGCTCTTCAATCGCCGCGCCGACGACGGCATCGTCAACCACCGCGACATCCCGAGCCTGGCCGGGGCCGCCGCGACCGCCCCCTATGGCCGTGCCGGGAAGTTTCCGACGCTCGCCGATTTCACCCGCCACGCGATCGTCGATGAGTTCGACGGCGAGGAGCCGTCGCCGCTTGCGCTCGAAGCGCTGGTCCTGTTCCAGCGCCAGCTCGACTTCCCCGTAAATCGCAATCTCGACGGCGCCGGGCGGCTGGTAGCCGGCGCGAGCGCCGCGGCGAAGCGCGGTGAAGCGCTGTTTGCGCGGCCGTTCCCCGGCCGGCCTCAGCTTTCGTGCGCCGCGTGCCACCCGCCGGCGCAGGCCTTCACCGACCGCCGCCGCCACGACGTTGGCACCGGCGGCGTCTTCGACACCCCGAGCCTCTTGGGCGCTGCCGCGACCGCGCCCTACTTTCACGACGGCCGCGCAGCGAATGTCGCCGCGACGGTCGCGCATTTCGACCGCCACTACGGTCTGGGTCTCGGCGAAGCCGAGCGCGCCGATCTCCTCGCCTACCTCGGCGCCGTCGGCGGCGGGGACGCGCGGACCGAGCCGGTCACGCTCGCCGGCGAACTCGCGCGCCTCGACCGCTTCGCGGAAGGGCTTGAGGTCGCGTTCAGAGCGCGCGACGCAGCGGTCGCCGCCGCCGTGGTCGCGGTATCGCGGCGCGAACTGGGCACGCTCTACGAACGCTTCCCCGAGCCGACCCACGAAACGGCGCGCGCGCGCCTCATCACGCTCTCGCGTCTACTGCAAGAGCTGGCGACCGCACTCGAGACGGAAGCTTGGAATCCGGCCGCCGAGCGCCTCGCCGCTTACAGCGCTGAGGCCGCTATGCTTGGCCCGTTCCTCGATCAGGACCGGTCGTCGGCGCGGTTCGCGCCGGCGCGTTGACAACGGTGGGCTATCCGCCGATCACGCTGAAGGCACCCCAAAAAAGCGGATGCGCGGTGTCGGGTTGGCTGAGCATGCGAAGCTTGGCTTGGCGCAGCGCTTCGGGCCAAGCGTTTCCCTTCGCCGACGCAGCAACCCGGACCATGCCGGTCGTCAGTGCAACCGTCGGTTCAGAGGCGATCGGCCAGTGCGTCGCCAGCACATTGCGGGCGCCGGCAAAAAAGAACGCTCGCACGAGTCCCGATAGGCTTTCGCCGCTCAATTGACCATCGGCGCCGGCGGTCGAGCACGCCGAGAGGATAACCAACGCCGCATTGAGCTTGAGCGCCGCGACTTCACTCGCCCGCAACAGACCATCGTCGTCGGTGCCGGTCCCCGGTCGCGGCGTCAGGACGAGTCCCGGTTCGGCTTCGCACGCGAGGTCGGACGGGAGAACGCCGTGGGTCGCGAACACGAGAACATCGGCCTCGGCCAACGGTGCAGCGCGAAGCGCGGACTTGGTCGCAGCGTCGCCGAGGAAGAGCGTCGCTGTATTGACGCCCACTGCCGCAGCCATGGCGCGAACTTCGTCCGCCGTTTCCGGTAACGGCGCAAATCGCGCGACCTGGGCCCGCGCGTCGTAGCCCTCGCCGCACGGGTTGTCGCCTCCGCCGGCGCTTCGAACCTGGCCTCGCGCGTAGGCCGGATCGCCGACTCCGACGAACCGTGGCGGGCCCGCGCGATCACGCGTCGGCGCCGCGCGCAGATCGGCAAAAGCCTTGACGCTTGGCGCCACTACCAGCGCGTGGCGCTTCACCAGCCATTCGACCGCGAGGCCGGGGCCGGGCGGCGCCGCAACCAGAACATCGGGTGGCAAGCTCAAGAGCGCGCCGGTCGGGACGACGATCAAGCGCTCGATCGAGCGCCCATCGTCCAGGAGCGGACCGATAACGTCGCGGTAAAGCTCGTGGGCGAGCCCGACGTCGAAATTGGGCAGTCCGTTGGCGACCGGCTCGAGTCCGCGCCGCAGCCGCGCCACCTTGCGCGCCAGCGCGGCGCTGGAGAGCGCAATCGGATGCAGGGAATGGCGGCCGCGGTGGAGCAGGAGCGTGTAGCCCCGGTCGCCGAAATGGGCAGTCAGCAACAGCGCCTCGTTGGGTGCGAGCAACGCGGCGATCCGTTCGGCCTCGACCGGGGCCCGCGACAAGAGCTGCGCGTAGCGCGGAAAGCGATCTTGGAGCGCGAGCTCGCGCTCGCCGCCCTCGGCTTCGAGCGCGCGAAGGGCTGCAGACAGCTCGGTTTCCTTGGCGGCGTCGCGCTTACCGGCCGGACGTGTCAGCTCGGTCGTGAGCTGAGCGCGAATCCGGATTTTCTTTTCCTCGATATCCTGTTGCTGGCGCGCCAGCGCCGCGATCTCGGGTTGATCGGCCTGGATACGCGCGGCGACCCGGGCGATCGCGGCGCCGACGACGGGTGACTCGACCAGCTGGGCCGCCCGAAATGCCTCGGCCAAATATGCCGGGGCGGTAGCCGGGCTTTCGGCGGCGAAGCGTCCGAGAAGGTCGAGGTAGGGCCCGAGGCAGGCGCCGAAGTAGCACGCGTTCGAGATCCTGGCCGCGACCCCTGCATAGGCGCGATAGGAGTCGAGCGCGGCAGCGGCATCGCCCACGCCGAGGTGATATTCGGCCTCTGCGATCTTGGCGTTCGCCCACCAGATCGTCCGCCCGTACATGAGTTCGGCCGAAGCGATCGCATTGGCGATCAAAGGCTTGGCTTCGGCCATCTTGTTTTGGCGAACGAAGATCTTGGCTAGCAGGATACGGGCGCGATTGGTCCAAGAGCCGTGCTCGCCCTGGACTTCGTATTGGAGTTGGTAGGCGCGCCGCGCCGCCGCCTCGCCGGCGACCGCGTCTTGACGGTACTTCCGTACTGCGACGGCATAATAGGCGGTGGCCGCCGTCCGGCGGTGTTTGTGCGCTTCCGGTCCGATCAGATCGACCATTTGCTCGGCGTAACCGAGGGCCGCGGTTGCATCGCCGCGAGCGCCCGCATTTTGGGCAAGGCCCCATAGTTGGTAGGCCTTGGTGACCGGGTCGCTCGACCGTTTCAGGAGTTCCCCGGCACGCTCGTTATGACGTTCGGCCTCATCGATCCGCCGCCGCAGCCTAGCCAGGTCAGCCATGTGTTGGAGCGTTCGGGCGAGGCTCGGGTTATTCGGCCCTGACAGCCGCTCGTGCTGGGTTAGCACCTGCAACCAAGCTTTCGCCGACGGCTCGTATTCGCGCGCTTCCTGGAGTTTGGTGGCAAGGTCGCGCAAGCCTTGGAGCTCACCGATCTCCTTGATCGAGACGAGCGCGACGTCCTTGCCAAGCAGTTCTTCCATCGCCCGCAGTGTGGCGACGCGGTTGCCTTGGGGCTGGCCGGGATCGAGGTCGCCTTTGCCTGCGACCGCTGCCAACACGCGCTCGACCAGGGAAACGTTGTTGGGGAGAAAGTCGGCGACGAACGCGTCCTTGTCGCGACGCGCGACCAGCAACAATCGCCGCCAGCCGCCGCGATCGAGGCAGCGCCGCGTCATCGCCTCGAACCCATCGATGCGCTTCTCGGCCTGTGGCTCCTCGCACTCGCCGCCATTCTCGAGGCTGGTCGCCCATTCGCTTTCCCGCATCCACCACGCGGGCGGACGTTTCTCGCCGGGAAGCCGCACGAGCTGCCCGCTCGGTTGCGACCAACCTTCGCAGAAGATGACGAATCGCTGCGCCTTTTCGTTCCACCCCGTGGGGTTCCTACGCCGGAGCACGCACACGTCGCCAGTCGCGTTCTTGCCGAGCGCGACCTCGGCTCCGACCTTGTCGGGAAGTTCGCTCGCGCCGAGCGCTGCGCCCGGCAGCGCGAGAACCAGGGCGGCAACAAGGCTTAAGCCCGCCGCCCAGCGCCGCCGGCTCACGGCGGGGCCGCCGCGAGCTGGCGGATGCGCGGCACGACCTCGCTCACGAAAGCGCCGAGGCGGACGTTGGCGAGCACCTTGCCGTCCGCGACGAACACGAAGCGCGGCGTGCCTGAGGCGACGTAGGTCGCGCCGAGAATCCACTGGAGATCGTCCGGCCAAAATTTTGGATCGCCGGTATGCATGAAGTTGCCGGTATTGATCTGCCGGAACGTGACGAGCTTGCCTTCGGGTGCGGCGAGAAAACCGCTCTTCGACTTATAGCCGTTGGACGTCGCGCCGGTTTCGTAGACGCTGCAATATGGGCAGTTGGCGGCGCTCACGTAGACGACCGTCATCTCCTTGGGACGCTTCCCGGTCATGGCGCCGGGTGTGACATCGCCGGCGAGCCTGAGCGCGATCGGGCGCGCCTTGCCGGCGGGATCGGTCACGTCGCCCGCGAAGCGACCGCGACCGACACTCACCGCGCGGGCGACGGCCCCGGTCGGCAATCGAAAATCGAGGGTCGCAATGCCGGCAGCGACCTTGACCCCGACCGAGACCGGCTCGGCCGCCGCATCGATGCCGCCGTAGTCGGCTCGTGCGGAGAAACCGTTCGCCTGGGTCACGACTTCCTGCACCACCAGGACACGTTGCTTGGCACCCTTACCCGCTTCGACGAGCCAGCTTCCGACCAAGCTTCGTTCGACTTCGGCGAGTGCCGGCGCCAAGTCGGGCGGAAAGATCGCACGCGGCGGAGTTTCGGCCAGCGCTAGCGCGCTGGCCGCGGTCGCGACCGCAACAACGAAAACGGGGAGCTTCATGAGCGCACTTCTCGGAGACTGGGGCGTGCGAGCGCTTCCAACGCCCACGGCAGGTGTCGAGCAACGCTTCGGCCCGAGTTTGCCTAGTTCGGCAGTCACTTTCAACGGCTCGAGGAACGTGACCTCGGGGCGGGGCGAAATCGGGCCTGCGGCTACGTTTGGATGACTGTGGTCGGCATCTGAACAGGCGCGTCGGCGGCGCCGGTGACATTATTTCGACTCCTGCACCCATTCGCCGCGCCACTCGGCGGGCGGCGCGGGCGGCCAACCGCCGCGCTGACCCCGCACTGCACGCCGACTGTCTAGACTAGAGCCTCGGCGGCAACGGTTGGCGGCAGACCGCCTCGACGTTGTGGCCATCGGGGTCGCGGACGAACGCGCCGTAGTAGTTCGGGTGATACTCCGGCCGCAAGCCCGGCGCGCCGAAGTCGGTGCCGCCGGCCGCCAGAGCGGCGGCATGGAACGCGTCGACCTCGCCGCGGTCGCGCGCGACGAAGGCGATGTGCACCGGCGTGATCGGCTTGAGCTGCGCGGGCGTCTGGTAGCTGGTCGCGCCGGCCGCGATCCAGAACTCGGGCCGGTCGCGGCCGAAGCCGCCGGACTTGGCGAACTCCATCACCAGGCGGATGCCAAGCGGTGCCAGCGCCCGCTCGTAGAAGCGCTTGGCGCGCGCGTAGTCGGTGACGTTCAGGTTGAGGTGATCGATGATCGCCATCGGCTGGCTCTCGTTTGCGCTGCTGCCGGGCGTGGCCGAAACCGCCGCCTTCAAGCCTTCAACCTTCAAGCCTTCAATAAGCGTATTCCGCGTAGACCGGCTCGACCGAACGCTTCCAGCGTCCGTGATACGCCTCGAGCATCTCCTCGGCCGGCGTCTTGCCGGATTCGACGATCGCCTTCAGGGGATCGAGGAACGCGACTTCGTCGCCGACGTCGACCGTCGCTTGCGCGCGCCGCTTCAAGCCGCCCTCGGCGATCGCCAGTACTTCGCGTGCGAGCTCGCCGACCGTGCGGTTCCGGATCTTGGCGTTGAGGCCTTGCTTCGGCACCGTGCGCCGGACCGCCGCCATTTCGGCAACCGACCAATGCTTGGCCAAATCCCACGCGGCGTCGAGCGCACTTGCATCGTACAAGAGCCCGACCCAGAGGGCGGGGAGCGCGCAGATCCGCCGCCACGGTCCGCCGTCGGCGCCGCGCATTTCGAGGTAGGTCTTCAGGCGCACTTCGGGAAAGAGCGTCGTCAGGTGATCCTGCCAGTCGCGGAAGGTCGGGATCTGCCCGGGCAGCGCCGGCAGCTTACCGGCCATGAAGTCGCGGAACGACTGGCCGGAGGCGTCGACGTAGGTGCCGTCGCGGTAGGCGAAATACATCGGCACATCCAGGGCGTAGTCGACGTAGCGGGCGTAGCTCATGCCCGGTTCGAACACGAACGGCAGCATGCCGGTGCGGTCGCGATCGGTGTCGGTCCAGATGTGGCTGCGGTAGGTGAGGAACCCGTTGGGCTTGCCGTGGGTGAAGGGCGAGTTCGCGAACAGCGCGGTCGCGATCGGCTGCAGCGCCAAGCCGACCCGAAATTTCTTCACCATGTCGGCTTCGCTGGCGAAGTCCAAATTGACCTGGACGGTGCAGGTCCGGAACATCATGTCGAGGCCGAGCTTGCCGCGCTTGGGCATATAGGCGCGCATGATGCCGTAGCGGCCCTTGGGCATGACCGGCATCTCGGCCCGCCGCCACTCGGGCGCGAAGCCCTGGCCCATGAAGGCGATGCCGAGGTCGCGGCCGATCTTGCGGAGTTGGGCCAAGTGGTTGGTCACTTCGGCACAGGTTTCGTGGACGGTCTTCAAGGGCGCGCCCGAGAGCTCGAACTGGCCGCCGGGCTCGAGCGTCACCGCCTGGCCGTCCTGGTTCATCGCCACCGGGTTGCCGTTCTCGACAAACGGCTTCCAGCCGAACTCGGACTCGAGCTTGGCGAAAATCGCGCGGATGCCGTCGGGTCCCTCGTAGGGAAGCGGGCGGCGGTCGGCCAGGCGAAAGCCGAACTTCTCGTGCTCGGTGCCGATCCGCCAGTCGGCCGGCGGCTTGGCGCCGCCCGCCACGTACTCGACGAGCTGGGTATAGGCGGTGATGGGCTCGGCGGATGCCGTGCCGGGACCTGACATGCAACCCCCGAAACAACGTTCTTACGTTTATGTAGGTCGTCCGCGGCGGACGGCCACGCCCTCGCTCGAGCGACGGGCGAGTTTCCGGGAAGACGGCGCGGGCCGCAACCGTCTCTTTCCGCGATCAAGACTGCCAGTCGCCGGCGATCGCCTGCCAGACCGCGAGCGCGCCGATCGCGGCGGTATCGACGCGCAAGATGCGGGGGCCGAGGCTCGCGGCGGCAACGCCGGGGGTGCGCCGGACAGCGGCGCGCTCGTCGGCGCTGAAGCCGCCCTCGGGGCCGACCAGGATGCCGATGCGCTCGCCCGGCACCAGCAGCGCCATCTGCGCGAGCGGCGCGCCGCCGCCACTCTCGTCGCAAAAGACCAGCCGCCGGTCCGCCGGCCACGCGCTCAAGAAGGCCGCGAGCGGAACCGCATCGGCGATCGCCGGCAACGAGAGCCGCCCGCACTGCTCGGCCGCTTCGGTCGCAATCGCGCCAAGACGCGCGACGTTGACGCTTCGGACGACGCTCCGCGCCGCAACCACCGGCGCGAGCGCGGTGGCGCCGAGTTCGGTCGCTTTTTCGACGATCGCGGCGAGGCGCGGGCCCTTG
This sequence comes from Rhizobium sp. Q54, assembly GCA_945903685.1. Classification (GTDB taxonomy): domain Bacteria; phylum Pseudomonadota; class Alphaproteobacteria; order SHVV01; family SHVV01; genus SHVV01. Next base: position 26,084 of record CAMDOQ010000003.1, on the reverse strand, counting down.
GGCGGTGCGAAGGCGAGGGTGAGCTCGGGCGGGTGGTCCTGGTCGCGAAGCCGCGCTCCGATCCGGAGCGCCGCTTTTTTCTTTGCGGCGTCGGCGAGCGTCGCCGACCACTCGCCGTCCCGGCCGTTGAACACGGCGAGCGCGGCGCCGACCTTGAGCCGCATTACGCTCGTCACGTAGTGCGCTTGCTGGGCGTCGAGCGCGACGGTAGCGCCGGGTCCGAGCGGCGCGGTGACATAGAGTCGAATGGCGGCGGAGCGCATCGGCGGAGGTTAGGCGGGCGCAGCGTCCGCGCACAAGAACGCTCCGGCGCTTGAGCCGCGCCGACGCCCGCGCTAAGCGTTGGCGATGGGGGGGCCCTTCGTCACCGGCGACATGCCGGCCGGCCACTGGATCGACCGTTGGGTGCCGGTCGCGTGGCGCCCCTACTTCAAGCTCGCGCGGATCGATCGCCCGATCGGCACCTGGCTCCTTTTATGGCCGTGCTGGTGGAGCCTGGCGCTGGCCGCGCCATTCGCGGGCGCGCCGCATCCGGGCGGCACCCTTCCAGGCTGGGCCCCGACCGGCTGGCTCGGCGGCAGCTGGCCGGATCCGGTCCTGTTCGCGCTCTTGGGTCTGGGCGCGCTGGTCATGCGCGGCGCGGGCTGCGTCTGGAACGACATCCGCGACCGCGATCTCGATGCCCAGGTCGCGCGCACGCGCTCGCGCCCGCTCGTGACCGGAGAGGTCTCGGTCGGCGCGGCCTATGTCTTCATGGTAGTGCTCGGGCTTACCGGCCTCGGCGTGCTCCTCGCCTTCGACCAGGCTGCGGTCGGGCTCGGACTCATTTCTCTCATCCCGGCCTGCATCTATCCGCTCGCCAAGCGCTTCACCCGCTGGCCGCAGTTTTTTTTGGGCCTCGCCTTCAACTGGGGCGCGCTCCTCGGCTGGGCGGCGGTCACCGGAACGCTCGACTGGCCCGCGCTCGCCCTTTACGTGGGCGGAATCGCCTGGACCTTGGGCTACGACACCATCTACGGACACCAGGACAAGGAGGACGATGCCGTCTTTGGCGTCGGTTCGGCGGCGATCGCCCTGCGCACGACCACGCGCCCTTGGCTCGTCGTCTTCTATGGCGCGTTCATGGTCGGGCTGACGGCCGCCGGCGCGATGAGCGGAATCGGCTGGCCGTTCTACGCCGGCCTCCTCGCTGTCGGGCTCCATTTCGCCTGGCAGGTCCGGCGGGTCCGCTTCGACGATGCCGCCAACTGCCTCAAGGTGTTCCGCTCGAACCGCGATCTCGGCTGGATCGTGCTCGCCGCGATCGTCGCCGGGAACTTGGTCGGATAGCAACATATAGCAAAGTTTGTTATACTAGCTTAATGAACGTATCGCTCACCCCGGAACTCGAGAAGTTCATCCGCGACCGGGTCGCTTCGGGCTTTTACAACAACGCGAGCGAGGTGGTGCGCGAAGCGTTGCGTTTGCTTCACCAGACGGCCGGGAAACGACTCGCGCCCGATCGAACGACGGTCGAGAAAGCGATCCGACGGATCGAGACCGACCTCCGCGCCAAAGGGGTCGATGCGCTTTATTTGTTCGGGTCGGTCGCACGCGGCGAGGCCGGGCCAGACAGCGACATCGATGTCTTGATCGAGGTCGCGCCGAACAGCCGGTTCAGCCTGCTCGATCAGGCCGGCATTCAAACCGATTTGTCGAACGCGGTCGGACATGCCGTCGACGTCATCGTGAAAAAGAGTCTGCGCAAGGAGCTCCGCGGCAAAGTCCTGGCCGAAGCCAAGCGCGTCTTCTGATGGCCAAGACGCCGACGATCTACGTCAACGACATTCTCGACGCGATCCGGCGGATCGAGAGCTATACCAAAGGCATGACCCGCGCTGGCTTCGGCCGCGATAAACGAACCCAAGACGCGGTGACGCGCTGCCTCGAAATCGTCTCCGAAGCGAGCCGCCGGGTGCCGGATTCGATGAAATCGAAGTATCCCGAGATTCCGTGGGCCAAGATCGCCGGGATCGGGAACATCCTCCGCCACGAATATCGTTCCGTATCGATCGATGCCATTTGGCAGGTCGCTCGATCGCATCTGGCGGAGCTTGCGCGAGCGGTACGCGCGATGAAAAGGGAGACCGAGCGGCCGCGCCGTTAGGCGCGGTCCGCGGATGCGGCGACCGCGCGGCGCTCCGCGCCGGCCCCGTATATACTCCCGCGCGCCATGCCTTATGCCAACCTCCGCGAATTCCTGAGCCGCCTCGAAGCGGCGGGCCAGCTCGTGCGCGTCGCCGAGCCGGTCTCGACCGTCTTGGAGATGACCGAGATCCAGACCCGGCTTCTGGCCGAGCGCGGGCCGGCGGTCTTGTTCGAGAACGCGATCAAGGCCGACGGCAGCCGGAGCGCGATGCCGGTCCTCGTCAACCTGTTCGGTTCGGTCGAACGGGTCGCCTGGGGCATGGACCGCGAGCCGGCGACCTTGCGCGCGCTCGGCGACACCTTGGCATTCCTGCGCCAGCCCGAGCCGCCCAAGGGGTTGCGCGATGCCTTGGAGCTCGCGCCACTTCTGAAGACGCTGCTCGCGATGAAGCCCAAGACCCTCGGCAGCGGACCGGCGCAGGAGATCGTCCTGACCGGCGCCGACATCGACCTCAATCGACTCCCGATCCAAACCTGCTGGCCAAACGAGCCGGCGCCGTTGATCACGTGGCCCTTGATCGTCACCAAAGGCCCGCCGGGGTCGGAAGCGGAGGACCGCTATAATCTAGGCATCTACCGCCTCCAGGTGATTGGCAAGAACCAGACCCTGATGCGGTGGTTGAAGCACCGGGGCGGCGCCCAGCACCACCGCGCCTGGGGCGCGTCGCGGCGGGATCCCCTGCCGGCCGCGGCTGTGATCGGCGCCGATCCCGGCACCATCATCGCCGCAGTGACGCCGGTGCCGGAGACCTTGTCGGAATATCAGTTCGCAGGGCTCCTGCGCGGCAAACGGGTCGAGCTGGTCGACTGCAAGACCGTGCCGTTGAAGGTGCCGGCCGAAGCCGAGATCGTGATCGAGGGCTACGTTTCGCTCGACGACTATCGCGACGAGGGCCCCTACGGCGATCACACCGGCTACTACAACGCGGTGGAGCAGTTCCCGGTCTTCACCGTGAGCGCGATCACGATGCGGCGCGATCCGATCTACCTCTCGACCTTCACCGGGCGGCCGCCGGATGAGCCCTCGATCCTGGGCGAAGCGCTGAACGAGCTGTTCGTGCCGCTGCTCACCCAGCAGTTCCCGGAGATCGTCGACTTCTATCTCCCGCCCGAAGCTTGCTCCTACCGGGTCGCGGTGGTGGCAATGAAGAAGCGTTACCCCGGCCATGCCAAGCGCGTGATGATGGCGGTGTGGTCGTACCTGACGCAGTTCATGTACACGAAGTGGGTGATCGTCGTGGACGACGACATCGACGTCCGCAACTGGAAGGACGTGATGTGGGCGGTCTCGACCCGGATGGATCCGGCCCGCGACATCACGCTGATCGAGGCGACGCCGATCGACTATCTCGATTTCGCGAGCCCGGAGTCGGGCCTGGGCTCGAAGATCGGGCTCGACGCCACCACCAAGATCGCGCCCGAGACGAGCCGCACCTGGGGGACGCAGATCCGGATGAGCGATGCGGTCGTGAAGACGGTGACCGAGAGGTGGCCGCGGCTCGGTCTCCCCGGGTCGGGCAAGCCGATCTGGAAATAGCGGCCGCCTCGGCCCACATACTCCCGAGGCCGAACGGGATAGTCTCGAAACGATGACGACCACTGCTATCGAAACCCCAGCGGGTGCGCTCGCGCCGCCCGCTGCGGCCGAGCCGGCCGCCGATCGCATCCAGCGTGCGTTCGAAGCCGAAGAACTTCGCGGCCTCCGGGTCGGGACCTGGGTCCGATTCGCCGTCATCCTCGCGATCGCACTGTGGCTCCCGTTCCTGACCCCAACGCAAGCGCTTTGGTATTACTACCTCTTGATGGTCGGCTTCGTTGCGCTCGCGGTCGCGCATTACGAGGTCCGGCGCCGCGCCCTCGACGCCGCGTGGGCGCCCTACCTTTTCGTATTGCTCGACAACGCGCTCCTTGCCTTCACGTTGATCGTCCCCAACCCGCACGCCCGCGGCATTCTTCCGGCCGGCGCGCAGCTCCATTTTGGCAACGAGCTCTACTTCTTCATCTTCATCTGCGCCGCGGTGTTCTCCTATTCGCCGCGCGTCGTCGTCTGGGCAGGAGTTTCGGCGGCGCTCGCATATGGCACCGGCGTGTGGTGGCTAACGCTGCAGCCGGGCTCCTATGCCGAACTCGCCAACATGACCTTCACGATCTCGCCCGACCGCCTCATCGCCCACCTCCAAGATTTCAATCGCATTGACGTCAGCACCGCGATCCAGGCCGGACTTCTCTACATTACGGTTGCTTGTGTGTTGGCGGCCGGTGTGTGGCGGGTGCGCGCGCTAGTGCGCCGCAATGCCGTGGCCGAACGCGCCCGCGCCAACCTTTCGCGCTATTTCTCACCCAACATCGTCGAGGAGCTCGCCAACGCCGACGCGCCACTCAGCGCCGGCCGCCGCCAGGACGTGGCCGTGCTGTTCGCCGACGTGGTCGGCTTCACCAAGTTGGCCGAAGGCTTGGCCCCCGACCGCGTGCTGGCGCTACTTCGCGAGGTACATCGGCTGCTGGCGCGCGAAGTGTTCGCGCATGGCGGGACGCTCGACAAGTACCTGGGCGATGGCGTGTTGGCGACCTTCGGCACCCCGGTCGCCGGCCCGCGCGACGCCGCCAACGCGCTCGGCTGCGCCCGCGCGATCTTGGCCGCCCTCCCCGAATGGAATGGAGCGCGGGTGCGGGCTGGCCAGGCGCCGATCCGGATCGGCGTCGGTGTCCACTATGGGCCGGTGGTCCTGGGCGATGTCGGCGGCGCGCAGCAACTCGAATACACCGTGATCGGCGATACGGTGAACGTCGCCAGCCGGATCGAACGGCTGACTCGCGAGCTCGCGTGCGACCTGATCGCGAGCGACGCCCTTGTCGTCGCGCTCAGCGCCCCCGACCGCGCGCTTGCCCGCGACCTCGTCAAAGCGCCGTCGCAAACTTTGCGCGGGCGCAGCGAACCGATCGCGCTCTGGACCTATCGCGCCTGATGCCTTCCCGTCGGAGCCGCGGCGCCACAACACCAAGAACCCGGATCAGCCTGCACGTGGGTTGTTGCCCGTAACGGTTCCGGGCGCTCTTCTCCGCCGCTGCTTCAAAGGCGCCATGCGATCCGCCGAATTTCGGAGCGATCGGTCGTTGCGGCGCGAATTGCGCGCGATCTATGGCGAGGGTTTCACGCGCCGCTGCCATGACACCGGCATCGGCGCGAAGCGCGACTGATCGGCGCAAGCGTAAGCTGTCCTTTCTTGCAGGATCGGCGCTCGAATAGAACACGGACAAGTGTAGTGATGGTGTGACGCCAATAACCTACATCAACCGCTGCATCGGCGTTCGCCCGTAACGTTTTCCATGCGCGTCTCCATCTCGCGTTCGTTCACAGGAGATCAAATCATGCGGTTTCGACTTTTTCTGCTTGCCCTGGCCAGTCTGGCCCTAACGTCCTGCGAGTTGTACGACAGGCTTACGTGGATGGAGCGGGCCAACGAGGAGAGGATCTACTATGAGCGCCATCGCGACAGCGGGATCGGCCAGAGGCGCGATTGATTGGGGTCGCGGGCGTCGAAGCAGCTTGGCGCGCTCCGCGGCGCGGGCGCGCCAAGAGATAAGTTCATGAGGCGAGCGTGGCAGAGGGCGGCTGCCCGACCCACGTTTCGGCGATAGCCGGTACTAGCGCGCCTGCGACTGTTCGGCCACGGTAGCGGGATGCGCCTCGTTCCGCCGTCCGCCACCGCCGATGCGCGCCGGGTGCTCGCGGTGCGCGGTCTGCGCGCCTTCACCGACGGCTACACGGCCGTCCTGCTGCCGCTCTATCTCGCCGCCCTCGGGTTCTCGACGGTCGAGATCGGCGCGATCGGCACGGCGACGCTCCTGGGCTCGGCGCTGCTGACGCTCATCCTCGGGCTCTGGCTCCACCACATACGGCGCCGCCTCGTCGTGCTCGGCGCCGCCCTCTTGATGGCGGGGACCGGCTTGGGTTTCGCGGGCCTCACCGAATTCTGGCCGCTGATGGCGATCGCCTTCGTCGGCACGCTCAATCCGTCGAGCGGCGACGTCAGCGTGTTTTACGCGCTCGAGCAAACCCTGATCGCGGAGAGCGTCGCCGAGCGCGACCGCACCGCGCTTTTCGCGCGCTACAGCCTGGTCGGTTCGCTCGTCTCGGCGATCGGCGCGCTCGCGAGCGGGATCGTTGACTGGCTGGCGGTCTGGATCGAGCCGATCGCGGTGATGCGCGCGATGTTCGTCCTCTTCGCCCTGGTCGGCGTCGCGAGCTTCGCGCTTTACTGGCGGCTCTCGCCGGCGATCGAGCGGATCGGCTCGGCGCCCCAAGCCGCGCTCGGACCCTCGAAGCGCCGGGTCTACGGCTTGGCCGCGCTGTTCTCACTCGATTCCTTCGCCGGCGGGCTTTCGCTCAATACCTTCATCGCGCTCTGGCTCTTCGAGCGATTTCAAGTCTCGGCGACGACCGCCGGCACCATCTTCTTTTTCACCGGCGCGTTCGCTGCCGTCTCGTATCTCGCTTCCGAACGGCTCGCCAATAGGATCGGGCTCATCAACACCATGGTCTTCACCCACCTGCCCTCGAACCTCTTCCTGATCGCGGCGGCGTTCATGCCGACGTGGTGGGGCGCGGCGATCTGCCTCGTGCTCCGGAGCGCCCTCTCGCAGATGGACGTGCCGGCGCGCGCCTCCTACGTGATGGCGATCGTGACGCCGCCCGAGCGGCCGGCGGCAGCGAGCCTGACCGCAGTGCCGCGGAGCCTCGCCACCACGCCGGGGCCCTATCTCGCCGGCGCGCTGCTCTCGCTCTCGAGCTTCGGCTGGCCGCTCGTAATCGCAGGCGCGCTCAAGGTCGTCTACGACTTGGCGCTCTTGCGCCAATTCGCCCGGATCAAGCCGCCCGAGGAAGCGGGCTGACCGGTGCGGGCTGGTCAAAGGTAAGCCCCGCGCTTATATAAGACCGGCGCCGCCGTGACGGCGCCATACCCCGAAGCGCCCGATGACCTCGCCGTTCAAGGCCACCGAAACCCGCCTGCTCGATCGCGTGACCGATCTGTTGGCGCGCGCCAAGCGCGCCGGCGCCGAATCGGCCGATGCCGTCGTCTTCGAATCGGCCTCGCTCAACGCCTCCTACCGCATGGGCAAGCGCGAGGATCTGGTGCGCGCCGAGTCGCGCGAGTTCGGCCTGCGCGTGTTCATGGGCAAGCGCCAGGGGATCGTGTCATCGAGCGCCGAAGCGCCGGCTGCGTTGGACGAGCTGGTCGAACGCGCGGCCGCGATGGCCAGGGCCGCACCCGAGGACCCCTATTGCGGCCTCGCTGACGCCGCCGACCTCGCACGCGATATCCCCGACCTCGACCTGGTCGATACCGCCGAACCTTCGGGCGATCGCTTGTTCGCGCAGGCGGCCGAGGCCGAGGACGCGGCGCGCGCGGTCCAGGGCATCACCAATTCCGAGGGCGCCGGCGCGGCGTGGTCGCGCTCTTCGGTGGCGCTCGCGACCTCGACCGGCTTCGCCGGCACCTATTCGAGCTCGCACTTCAGCGTGAGCGTGGCGGTAATCGCCGGAACCGGCACGGCGATGGAGCGCGACTACGAGTACGGGAGCGCTCGCCACCTCGCCGATCTCCCGGCGCCCGCCGACATCGGGCACTTGGCCGCCGAGCGGACGATCCGCCGCCTGCATCCCAAGAAGGCCGAAACCGCCAAGGTTCCAGTCGTGTTCGAGCCACGCGTCGCGACCAGTTTCTTGGGCCACCTGTCGGGCGCGATTTCCGGACCCGCGGTCGCCCGCGGCACCAGCTTTCTCCGCGACAGGATGCAGACCGCAGTGTTTAGCCCCGGCATCGTCGTGATCGACGAGCCGCACCGCAAACGCGGTCCGCGCTCGCGCCCGGTCGATGGCGAAGGCGTGGCGCCGCGCCGTCGCGAGGTGATTGCCGACGGCGTGCTCACGACCTGGCTGCTCGATTCGGCGTCGGCCCGCCAGCTCAAGCTCAAGACCACGGGCAACGCCAGCCGCGGCACCTCGGGCCCGCCCGGGCCCTCGACCAGCAATTTCTACCTGGCCGCCGGCACCCAGACGCCGGCCGCGCTGATGCGCGACATCAAAGCCGGGCTCTACGTCACCGACCTGATCGGTTTCGGCGTCAACGGCGTTACCGGCGACTATAGCCGCGGCGCCGCCGGGTTCTGGATCGAGAACGGCGAGCTCGCCTATCCGGTGAGCGAGATCACGATCGCCGGCAACCTGAAGGGCATGTTCCAGGCGCTCATCCCTGCCGATGACCTCGTGTTCCGCTGGGGCGTCGATGCGCCGACGATCCGGATCAACGGCATGACGGTCGCCGGACGATGACCGCGATGCCGCGCCCGCCCGCGCCGGCCGCACCCGAGCTTGCGGCCGACCACGCGCTTCTGGTCGACGCCGTGCGCGAGGCCGGCGCGCTGGCACAAGGCTTCTTCGGCAACGCGCCCAAGCAGTGGGAGAAGAGCGCCAACAATCCGGTGAGCGAGGCCGATATCGCGGTCAACGACCTTCTGCATCGCATCCTCGGCGGTGCGCGGCCCGACTATGGCTGGCTCTCGGAAGAGAGCGTAGACGATCCGCGCCGGCTCGCGGCGCTACGCACCTGGGTGATCGACCCGATCGACGGCACTCAGCCCTTTCTCGAGGGCGTGCCCGAGTTCGCGGTCGCTGCCGCCCTGACCGAGGCCGGACGGCCGGTCGCAGCCTGCGTCTACAACCCGGCGAGCGACGAATTTTTCGACGCCGCCCTAGGCGGCGGCGCCCGGCTCAATGGCCAGCCGATCCAGGTCGGCGCGTGCATGGCAATTGCCGAGGCTCGGCTTCTCGTCACCGAGCACAACGTCAAACGGGCGCAAGATCCAGCCGTGTTCGCGCGGGCGACGCTGGCCGATGTCGGCTCGATCGCCTATCGGCTGGCGCTGGTCGCGTGCGGGCGCTACGACGCCGTCATCTCGCTCGCCGGCAAGAGCGATTGGGACGTCGCCGCCGCCGACTTGATCATCGCCGAGGCCGGCGGCCGCATGACGACGGTCGCGGACGACCTCTACCGCTATAACCGCGCGAGCACGCGGCATCGCAGCGTGATCGCTGCCAATCCGGTGCTGCACGCCGCGCTCTGCGCCGCGTTCCGCCACACCGTCTAGCCGCGCGCCGATGGCCGCGCCGCTGCCGCCCGAACCGGCCGACGATCTCGCCGCCCGGCTCGCCCGTTTTTTCCGCCGCCTCGCCGATTTCTTCAGCGATGTCCGCGCCGCGACCCGCGAGGCCCGGAACGGGGTCCGCCCGCCGCCGGCCGCGCCGATCGATGACGATGCGGCGCCGCTCTCGGCCGAGCTCGAACGTACGTCGCAGCTATTGCGCCGGATTTCGCGCGAGGCGCCCGAAAGCTACGTCACCGTCGACTGGCTCGCCGACAACTTGAAGGGCCGCGGCTTCGGGCTCCTGCTGCTGTTCCTCGCGCTCTTCAACCTGATCCCGTTCGCATCGGCATTCGGCGGGCTGGTCACCTGCTTCCCGGCGGTGTCAATGATCTTGGGCCGCAAGCGCGTCTGGCTGCCCTTCATCGGCGCGCGCCCGATCAAGGCGAGCTACGTGCGCCTGGCGCTCGACCAGTCGATCCCGCACGTCGAGCGGTTCGAGAAATACGTCCGACCACGCTTCGCCTTCTTGACCGACCCGCCGTTCGAGAATCTGCACGGCTTGTTCGTGCTGGCGATGGCGCTGATCCTGATCTTGCCGATCGCCGGCGCCAACTTCATGCCGGCGCTCGCGATCGCCCTGATTTCGCTCGGCTATCTCGAACGCGACGGGCTCACCATCATCCTGGGTTGGCTGATGGGCCTCGCCTTCATCGCGATCGCCTTCGTCGCGCTGTTTCTCGCCAACTCGGTGTGGGACTGGCTGTTCGGCTGAGCCGCGCTCAGGCGGCGCGCACCCACACTGCGGTGTCGTGGAACGGCGCCCCGCCCGCCGGCGGCGCCGGCTGGGCGCTGGTGAGGGCGTTGATGCCGACGCCTTCGGCGTAGGCACCATTCGGCCAGATCGATTCGACCACGACCACGCCCGGCTGGAGCCCGGCGAACAACTTGGCATGGACGACGACGCTCCCCTGCCGGTTACCCAAGCGCACTGGCGCCGCCTCAACGATCCCGAGGCGCGCCGCATCGTCGGGCCGGATCAGGACGGTCGGCCGGCCCTCGCGCGCGCGCGACGACGGCGTCTCGGTGAAGCTCGAATTCAAAAAGTTGCGGGCCGGCGCCGTCACCAGCCGGAACGGGTGCGCAGGGTCGGCGGCATCGATGATGGCGTGGTGGTCGGGGAGCGGCGGCATCGTGGCCCCGCGCGTGCCGAGCGCCTGCCAGTCAGGCTTGAACCGGAACGTGCCGGTCGCGGTCGGGAACCCGTCCAGGAAGTGCGCGGTTTCGAATGCGGGCATGCAGTCGATCCAACGCGCCGCCTTAACCGTTGCCGCATCGGGCCAGCCCGAAGCGGTGAGCGTCCAATCGATCAGCTCCCACGCCGACCTATCGAAGCCCGGGTGCCGGGCGCCCACGCGCGCGGCCAGCGCACAGACCACGTCATGATTGGCCCGCGATTCGGCGTAGGGCTCGATCGCACGCGCGCCGATCATCAGGTGCGAGTGCCCGCCGCCGTAATAGAAGTCGTCGTGCTCGAGGAAGGTGGTCGCCGGGAGCACGATGTCGGCCATCGCCGCCGTCTCGGTCAGGAACTGCTCGTGCACGCAGACGAAGAGGTCGTCGCGCGCGAACCCGGCCCGGACCTTGAGATGCTCGGGCGCGACCATCATCGGGTTGGTGTTCTGAACCAGCATGGCGGTCACCGGCGGACCTGCGCCGAGGTCGGTCGGATCGCCGGTCAGCACCGCGCCGATCCGCGATTGATCGAGCGTGCGGACGGTGGGGTCACGGACATCCAGGCCCTCGATCATGGTCTTGTTGAGGTGGTAGATGGCGCGGTTGTGGTAGAGCGCGCCGCCGCCTAGATGGCGCCACGCCCCCGTCACCGCCGGCAGGCAGGTGACCGCGTGGAAGTTGGCGGCGCCGTTGCGTGAGCGCGAGAAACCATAGCCCAGGCGAATGTAGCTTCGCGGCGTACGGCCGTAGAGCCGGGCGAACGCGACGATCTCCTCGACTTCAAGCCCGGTGATCGCCGCCGCCCACGCCGGCGTCTTGGTTTTCAGGTGTTGGGCCAGCTCGTCGGGGACGTCGGTGTAGCGGCGTAAGTAATCCCAATCGGCCATTCTCTCGGCGAACAGCACGTGCATGACGGCGCAGGCGAGCGCGCCGTCGGTACCCGGGCGCAGGCACAGATGAATGTCGGCGGCCTCGGCGGTGGCATTGCGGTAGGGGTCGACCACGACCACCTTGGCGCCCCGCGCTTTGCGCGCCTTGGTGACGTGGTGCATGACATTGACCTGGGTCGCGACCGCGTTGGTGCCCCAGAGCACGATCAGATCCGACTCGATCATCTCGCGTGGATCGACTCCGCGCACCTGGCCGACGCCCGCCGTCCAGCCGGTGTCGGTAATGCGGCTGCAGATGGTGTTGTCCTGGCCTGAGTACTTCATCGCGTGGCGCAGCCGATGGATTCCGTCCCGCTGCACGAACCCCATGGTGCCAGCGTAGTAGTAGGGCCACACCGCCTCCGGCCCGTGGCGGCGGGCGGCGGCGATGAACGCCTCGGCCACGCGATCGAGCGCCTCGTCCCAACCGATCGGCCGGAATGCACCGCTCCCCTTGGGACCGGTCCGCTCGAGCGGCGTTTTCAGGCGTTCGGGGTGGTGGACGCGTTCGGCGTAGCGCGCGACCTTGGCGCAGATGACGCCCTCGGTATAGCTGTTGGCCCTGGCGCCGTGAACGCGGCCGATGGTGCGCGCGTCCAAGCGCTCGACCTCCAACAGGCACTGCGACGGGCAGTCGTGCGGGCAGACCGAGGGCACGATCTCGGGGTGGGGCCGGGTATCCATTGCCTGCGCTGCCTCGCCTATTGGACGCGGGACTCGCACGCATGTTAACGTGCCCGCGCAACAACGACATTACAACTCGTGCCACCGCCGGACACGACAGGTCGAGGCGTCGGGGAAGCGACGACGACGCTGCTCGTCCGCCTCGTTCGTAAATACGTTCGCCACCATATCGGCCGCTTCGCCGCCGCCGGCGCGTGCATGGTCGTGGTCGGGGCGATGACGGCACTGAACGCGTGGCTGCTGGAGCCGGTGCTCGACAAGGTGTTTCTCGAGCGCGACGAGCGCATGCTGCTCTTGTTGCCGGCGGCAGTGCTCGCGATCGCATTCGTCAAGGGCGCGGCGACGTTCGGCCAGGCTTATCTGATGTCGATCGTCGGCCAGCGCATCATCGCCGCCGTCCAGGGCGATCTCTTCGCCCACCTGATGCGGGCCGACCTCGCCTATTTCCATCGCGAGACCACCGGCAAGCTGATCGCCAACTTCCTGAACGACGCCCAACTCCTCCAAGAGGCGGTCGGGCGCGCCTTGACCGGGATGGCCAAGGACGCGGTCACGGTCGCGTTCCTGATTGGGCTGCTGTTCTATCAAGACTGGCGCTTGGCGCTCATCACCTGCGTCATCCTGCCGGTCGCGATCGTGCCGATCCGCAATCTCGGCAAGCGCATGCGCAAGGCTTCGTCGCGCACCCAGGCCGCGACCGGCGTCTTCAGCGCGATCCTGACCGAGACCTTGCAGGGCGTACGCCACATCAAGGCCTACGCCATGGAAGCGCACGAGACCGCGCGGGCGCGGGCCGCGATCGGCGATCGCCTGACGGAGATGTTCAAGGTGGTGCGCACGCGCGCGCTGGCGACGCCGTTCGTCGAAACGCTGGCCGGGATCGCGGTGGCGGCGGTGGTGTGGTACGGCGGCGTCCGCGTGATCGCGGGCGACACCACGCCCGGCACGTTCTTCTCCTTCATCGCCGCGTTGATCATGGCCTATCAGCCGATCCGGAGCCTCGCCAACCTGAACGCGGCGCTCGAGGAAGGGCTGGCGGCGGCAAGCCGCATCCTGAGCCATCTGGACGTCGAACCGGCGATCCAGGAAGCGCCGGGGGCGCCGACCTTGACCGTTACCGCCGGCGAGATTGCCTTCAACCGGGTGTCGTTCGCCTACGCCAACGGCAAGACCGCGCTCCGCGAGATTTCGTTCACGGTGCCGGCCGGCAAATCGGTCGCCCTGGTCGGGCCCTCGGGCGCCGGCAAGTCGACCGTCATCAACCTGATCCCCCGCTTTTACGACGTCGCACACGGGCGGGTCGCGATCGATGGCACCGACGTCCGCACCGTGACGCTGGCTTCGCTCCGAGGCACGGTCGGCCTGGTCAGCCAGGAGGCAACGCTCTTCAACGACACTGTGCGCGCCAATATCGGCTACGGCCGCCCCGGCGCGAGCGAGGAAGCGATCCGCGCCGCTGCGCGCGATGCCGCCGCCCACGACTTCATCATGGCGCTGCCGCAGGGCTACGACACCACGGTCGGCGAGAACGGGGTCATGCTCTCGGGCGGCCAGCGCCAGCGCATCGCGATCGCGCGCGCGATGTTGAAAGACGCGCCGATCCTCCTGCTCGACGAAGCGACCTCGGCGCTCGATGCCCAGGCCGAGCGTCAGGTCCAGGCGGCGTTGACCCAGCTCATGAGAGGGCGCACCACGTTGGTGGTCGCGCATCGGCTGACGACGATCCAGGACGCCGACCAAATTCACGTCATCGACGACGGCCGCATCGTCGAGTCGGGCCGCCACGGCGAGCTTCTGGCGCGGGGCGGCCTCTACGCCCGGCTCTACGCCGAGCAGGCGAGCGACGAGCCGGCGCGCGCCGCTTCGGGCTAACGTCGCGCGCTCGTTGTGCTCAAGCGGCTCTCGCGGCTCTTGTGGGTGCGGACGGCGCTGTACTGGCTGGGCGCCCAGTACATTCGCCTGGTGCGCGCGACCTCGCGCTGGACGGTCGAGGGCGCCGGCCCGGCCAACGCGTTCTGGGACCGACGCGAACCCTTTATCCTCGTGTTCTGGCACAACCGCCTGCTGATGATGCCCTACATCTGGCGCCACGGCGTGACCATCAAGATGCTGGTGTCGAACCACCCGGACGGCGAGTTCATCACCCGCACCGTGGTGCCGTTCGGGATCGAGACCGTACGCGGCTCATCGAGCAAGGGCGGCGCCCAGGCGCTGCGGGTGCTGCTCGGCCTGCTCAAAGCCGGCACCTGCGTCGGCCTCACTCCCGACGGGCCGCGGGGCCCGCGCATGCGCGCCGCCGAGGGCATCGTTGCGCTGGCCAAATTCTCGGGCGTTCCCGTCATCCCGGCCGCCTATTCGATTTCATCGGCGTTGTTTCTGAAAAGCTGGGACCGCTTCCTGATCGCCCGCCCGTTCGGGCGCGGCCTGTTCTTGTGGGGCGAGCCGATCCGGGTGATGCGGGACGACGACGCCGAAGCGGCCCGCGTCCGGATCGAGCAGGCGTTGAATGCGCTAACGCACGAGGCCGACCGCCGCTGCGGTTTGACCCCGATCGAGCCGGCCGAGCTCGGTCACGCAACGGCGCGCGACGGGACGGCGCGATGATACTCGAGCTCTACCGCGCCCTCACCGCGGTCGGCGGACCGGCGATCGCGCTTTATCTTCGGAGCCGGCGCGGGCGCGGCAAAGAAGACGCCGCCCGCTACGGCGAGCGCTTCGGCCATGCCGGCCGCCCCCGACCGCCCGGGCCGCTGGCGTGGGTCCATGCCGCGAGCGTCGGCGAGGCGCTCTCGGTCCTGCCCGCGCTCACCCGGATCGGCCGCGACCGGCCGCACCTCACCGTCCTCGTCACCACCGGCACCGTGACCTCAGCTGCGCTCATGGCCGAGCGCCTGCCGGCGACCGCCTTTCACCAATATGTTCCGGTCGATCGCCCCGACGCGGTCGCGCGTTTTCTCGATCATTGGCGGCCCGATCTTGCGATCTGGGTCGAGTCCGAGCTGTGGCCCAACCTGATCCTCGCTGCCCACGCCCGCGGCATTCCGCTCGCGCTTGTTCAAGGCCGAATGTCGGAGCGCGCGTTCGCGCGCTGGCGCCGGATTCCGGGCGCAGCGCGCACCCTGCTCGGCGTTTTTGCGCCGGTCATCGCCCAGAGCCCGGCCATGGCCGAGCGCTTCGCGGCGTTGGGCGCGCGCGCCGTTGCGGTCGCCGATCTCAAGGAAGCGGCGCCGCCGCTTCCCGCCGACGAGGGCGCGCTCGCCGACTTGCGCGCAGCGCTGGGCTCGCGCCTGGTGTGGCTCGCCGCAAGCACGCATCCGGGCGAGGAAGCCGCGATCGCCGGTGTGCTCGCCCGGATTCGCCGCACCCACCCCGATCTTCTCACCATCGTCGTGCCGCGCCATCCTGCGCGCGGGTCCGCGGTCGCGGCCGTTTTCGTCGACGCCGGCTGCCGCGTCGCTACCCGGTCTCAGGCCGGCGCTGCGATCGGCGATGCCGATGTCTACGTCGCCGATACCATCGGCGAACTCGGCCTCTTTTTTCGCCTGGCACCGCTCGCCTTCATCGGCGGGTCGCTGGTACCGCACGGCGGCCAGAACCCGTTCGAGGCGGCGCGGCTTCGAACGGTGCCGCTATGGGGGCCGTCGATGACGAATTTCGCTCCGATGGTAGCGGCGCTCAGCGCCGCGAACGCCGGGATCGCGGTGGACGACGCCGCCGCGCTCGCCGCTGTCGTCGTGCGCCTGCTCGGCGATACGCGCGAGCGGGATGCGCTCGCCGGGCGCGCCGAAGCGGTCGCGACCGCGGGTGCCGCTGCGCTCGAGCGCGTGCTCGCGGCGCTCGCCCCATTCCTCGATCGCTTAAACGCAGCCGCGCCGCCGGCCGGGTCCGACCGTGCGCGCGCCTGACTTTTGGGCCGCCGACGGCCTCGTCCCGCTCGTGCTGGCGCCCCTCGGCGCGCTTTACGGCCTCGCGGGTTCAATCCGCCGAGCCTTCGCGACCCCGCTCTGTTTGCCGGTGCCGGTGGTCTGCGTCGGCAATTTGACCGCCGGCGGCACCGGCAAGACCCCGGTCGCGCTCGCGATCGGGCAATATCTGAGCGCGCGCGGGCTCGCGGTTCACTTTCTAACGCGGGGCTATGGCGGCCGCCTTAAGGGGCCGATCCAAGTCGAGCCCGGGCGGCATAGCGCGCGCGAGGTCGGCGATGAACCGCTGCTCTTGGCCGTGCTCGCTCCGACCTGGGTCGCGCGCGACCGCGCCGCCGGCGGGCGCGCCGCCGTCGCGGCCGGGGCCGAGATCATCGTCATGGACGATGGCTTGCAGAATCCGGCGCTGGTTCAGGACCTCAAGATCGTCGTCGTCGATGGCGGCGTCGGCTTCGGCAACGCGCGGCTCATACCGGCCGGGCCGCTCCGCGAGCCGCTCGGGCCCGGCCTTGCCCGCGCCGATGCGGTAGTGCTGATCGCCGATCCTGAACGGAACGGAATCGTGCCGCCCGCGGCAACGCAGCCGCCCTGGTACGTCGCCCGCTTCAAACCGAATGCAGCAGCCGAGACCCTGACCAAGCGCCGCGTCGTCGCCTTCGCCGGGATCGGCCGGCCGGCCAAGTTCTTCGCCACCCTGACCGCGCTCGGCGCTCATGTCGTCGGCGCCCACGCGTTTCCCGATCACCACCCCTACGCGCCCGAAGAGATCGTCGCGTTGACCGACATCGCCAACGCCGCGAACGCGCTCTTGGTGACGACGGCCAAGGACGCGGTCCGGCTCGAGGCCTCGTTGCGGACGCTGATCGCGGTGGTCGACGGCGCGCTCGAATTCGAACGCGACCGCGTGCTCGAACAGTTGCTCGCGCCGGCGATCGCCAAGGCCGCGCGGTGAGTGCGCTTCGCGATCTCCGCCGCCGCAGCGAGGCCGCGCTCATTCGCGGCGCGCTCGCGATCTTCGCCCTGCTGCCCTTGGAGAGAGCCTCGAGCGCGGGCGGCGCCATCGCCCGCGCCATCGGCCCCTGGCTTCCGGTTTCGGCAACGGCACGGCGGAATCTCGCCGCGGCGTTCCCGAGCCTCGCCCCGGCGGCGATTGCCGCGATCGTCCGCGCGATGTGGGAGAATCTGGGCTGCACCGCCGCCGAATACGCGCACCTCGGCGCATTCGACTGCTACGCCCCAGACGGTCCGGTCGAAGTGATCGGTGCCGAATTCATCGACCGCCTGCGCGACGACGGCAAGCCGGGCATCTTCTTCGGCATCCATCAGGCCAACTGGGAAATCCTGGCGCTCGCCGCGACCCAGCGCGGCGTTCCGCTCGATCAGGTCTACCGCGCCGCCAACAACCCCTACGTCGAATCGTTGTTTCAGCAGATCCGCGCCCGCGCTTTGCGCGGCCGCCACTTGAAAAAAGGCTCGGCCGGCGCGCGCGCGATGATCAAGTCGCTCAAGGATGGCGGTCATCTGGGGATGCTGATCGATCAGAAACAGAACGACGGCATCGCGGTGCCGTTCTTCGGCCGACCGGCGATGACGGCGCCGGCGATCGCCCAGCTCGCCTTGAAATACGACTGCCCAGTGGTGCCGGCCCGGATCGAGCGCATCGACGGCGCCCGCTTCCGTATGACCGTCTTGCCGCCGCTCGCGTTCGCCAAGAGCGGCGATACCGAAGCCGACATCGTTGCGGCGATGACCGCCATCAATGCGCTGATCGAGGGCTGGATCCGCGATCGCCCGGCCGAGTGGCTGTGGCTCCACCGGCGCTGGCCGAGCTAGATCGCTACTCCGCCGGCATCGGACCGGCGACGAGCTCAGGATCGATCGGAACGTCGAACCAGTTGATGCGCCAGTCCAAGTGCGGGCCGGTGGCGCGTCCGGTCGCACCGACTGTCCCTAGAGGATCACCGGCTTTGAGCGCGGCGCCGACTTTCACCCGGACTTCCGCCAGGTGCGAATAGACGGTGGTGAGACCGTGGCCGTGGTCGATCATGACAGTGCCACCGGTGAAAAAGAGATCGCGTTCGGCGAGCGCAACGATGCCGGGCGCGGGCGCTCGCACCAAGGTTCCGGTGGCGGCGGCGATGTCGACGCCGAAATGCGGCCGGCGCGGTTCACCGTTCAAGATCCGCTGGTTGCCGTAGGCACCGCTCACGCGCCCGATCACCGGCCAGCGGAACGGATAGCGGAAGTCGGTCGCGGCGTGGTCCTCGCGTCGGACGGCGGCGATCAACTCGCCTTCGCGCTTGATGCGGGCGAGATCGGCCTCCGAGGGCGTCACCAAGCGCTCGGGCAAGCCGTCGATCCGCTGGGTCGGGAATGTCCGCGCGGCGATCCCGAGCGTGCGGGCTTCGCTACGGCCATCGGGGTGGCGGACGGCGAGCGTCGCGTTCGGTGGCGCGTCGCGGCCGAATCCGAACACAAACAGACCGTCCGCCGAGACCCGCACCGGGCGTCCGTCTAGGGCGAGCGTGGTCCCGGGCGCCGCCTGGCCGCGGATCAGCCCGCCCTGAACGAACGAACCGTTGAGTTCGAGCGCCGCCGCCGGGGCCATGCCGAGCGCTGCCGCCAGAACGACGCCGAGCGCGAACAGCGCCACGACCGCGGCAAACCGCGCGATCACGACCGCGTTTTGGCCGCGGCTGTCGTCGCCGTGAGCGCGACGTCCGGCGTGGCGTACGGTTCCTGCCGCTCGACGCTCCAGTAGCGTAGATCCTCAAGCGGAATACGTGCCCCGGTGACCGCGCACTTGACGTACGTGCCTGGCACCAGGACGTCGAACCGGCCCGGGCCGTAGCGGAGCTTGGCTTCGCGTTGCGAGAGCGTATCCATCGGCGTCCTTATAGCAGTTCGCCCTGGCTCCCGCCCGGGGGGCGATCGCGCTTGGACTTACGTCGCGCGCCGGCCGCGCCCACCGTCACCGGCACCAGGCCGTCGCGGAACTGGATCGCGAGTTCGGTCCCGGCGTCACCGGTCGTACGCGCCCGCATCAGAAGCTTGCCGCTGGTTCGGTCGCGAACCAGGGCGTAACCGCGCTCGAGCACGCGCTCATACGAAAGCGAAGCGAGAAGCCGCGCCCCCGCCGCAAGCCGGCGTTCGGTTTGAACGAAGGTCCGGCCGAGCGCCGGTGCCAGCCGGCCGGCCAATTTCGCGAGTTCGCCCGACTTGTCGGCGATCTCGCGGCTCAACTGTTGCGGCCGGAGCCGCGCCGCGACGTCGCCATAAGTGCGCCATCGCCGTTCGAGCGCAATCTTGAGCGCGCGCCCGAGCGCATCCTCGAGATCGCCAAGGCGGACGACGGCGCGCTCGATCAGTTCGCCGGGGTGGCGCAGGCCCCGCACCGCGGCCAGGAGCGCGGTGCGGCCTTCGTCGAGCCGGCGCACCAAGGCGACGCGGAGACGGCCGCCGTGCTGATCGAGTTTGAGCGCGAGGTCGCGGCGGACCGGAACCGCCATCTCGGCCGCCGCGGACGGGGTCGGCGCCCGCTTGTCGGCGGCGAAGTCGATCAAGGTCGTGTCGGTTTCGTGGCCGACCGCGGAAATGAGCGGGATCGTGCTCGCAGCAGCGGCGCGGACGACGATTTCCTCGTTGAACGGCCACAGGTCTTCGATCGAGCCGCCGCCGCGGGCGACGATCAGCACGTCGGGGCGCGGGATCGCCCCGCCCGGGCGCAAACGGTTGAAGCCCTGGATCGCCGCCGCGATCTGCGCCGCCGCTTCGTCGCCCTGGACCTTGACCGGCCAGACCAGCACGTGGCGCGGGAAGCGGTCGGCCAGGCGATGGCGGATATCGCGGATCACCGCCCCGGTCGGCGAGGTGACGACGCCGATCACGTCGGGGAGATAGGGGAGCGGCTTCTTGCGGGCGGGATCGAACAGCCCTTCGGCGGCGAGTTTCTTGCGCCGCTGCTCGAGAAGCACCATGAGCGCGCCGGCGCCGGCCGGTTCGACCTGGTCGACAACAAGTTGGTACTTCGAACTCTTCTCCCAGGTCGTGATCTTGCCAGTGGCGAGGACCTCCAGCCCTTCTTCCGGCAGGAAGCGGAGCCGGCGCACAGTCGAGCGCCAGACCACCGAGTCGAGCACCGCGTCGGGATCCTTGAGCGTGAAGTAGATGTGGCCCGAGGCATGGCGCGTGACTTTGGAGATTTCGCCACGCACGCGGACGCGTTCGTAGGCGTTCTCGAGCGTCCGTTTGAGCGCGTGCGAAATCTCGCCGACCGAATATTCGGGCAGGTTGCGCGCCGGATTCGGCGTCGGGCCGTCGCCCAGCTTCGGCGCAGCGCCATCATCGTCGAACAGAGGATCGCTCATTCGGCGTCCGGGCCGTTTTCTCGCATGATCCGCGCATGATACAAGGGTGCGCCTTAGGAAAAAACCGTCGCTATCGGAAACAACCGTCGTGCACGTCCTCGTCATTGGTTCGGGCGGCCGCGAACACGCACTGGTATGGGCGCTCTCGGCATCGCCCCTGGTCGAACGGTTGAGCTGCGCGCCCGGGAACGGCGGCATCGCCGAGCTCGCGACCTGCGTCGCGCTCGATCCCAGCGATGCCCACGCCGTGATCGGCTTTTGCCGGCGCGAGGCGGTCGAGTTCGTGGTGGTCGGGCCGGAAGGGCCGCTGGTCGGCGGCCTGGTCGACCAACTCGAAGCCGCCGGCATCGCCGCGTTCGGTCCGAGCGCCGCCGCCGCCCAGCTCGAAGGCTCGAAGGCGTTCACCAAGGACCTCTGCGCCCGCCACCGGATTCCGACCGCAGCCTACGGGCGCTTTCGCGAGGCGGCGGCGGCCAAACGCTACATCGCCGCGCGCGGCGCGCCGATCGTGGTCAAGGCCGATGGGCTCGCCGCCGGCAAAGGCGTCGTCGTTGCGCAGTCGACCGCCGAGGCCGAAGCGGCGGTCGATGCGATCTTGAGCGGGCAGTTCGGCGCAGCTGGCGCCGAGATCGTGGTTGAAGAGTTCCTGACCGGCGAGGAAGCGAGCTTCTTCGCCCTGGTCGACGGCAAGACCGCGATCCCGTTGGCGTCGGCCCAAGACCATAAGACCGCTTACGACGGCGACCGGGGGCCCAACACCGGTGGCATGGGCGCCTATTCGCCGGCGCCGGTCGTGACGCCGGCGCTCGCGGCAAGCGCGATGGAGCGGATCGTGCAACCGACGGTCGCGGCCATGGCGGCCGAAGGCCGGCCGTTCAAGGGCATCCTCTACGCCGGCCTCATGATCGGCGCCGACGGGCCGAAACTGCTCGAATACAATGTCCGCTTCGGCGACCCCGAGTGCCAGGTCCTGATACCCAAGCTTAAATCCGACCTGCTCCCCGCCTTCATGGCCGCCCGCGACGGCGTCCTCGACACCTTCGATCTGCGCTGGCACGACCAGGCCGCGCTTTGTGTGGTGATGGCGGCCAAGGGCTACCCGGGCGCGTACGCGCGCGGGAGCGAGATCGGCGGGCTCGATGCGGTGGCCGCGATGCCGGACGTGTTTGCCTTCCACGCCGGTACCCGGCGCGACGGCAACCGGATCCTGGCCGATGGCGGGCGCGTCCTCGGCATCACTGCGCTGGGCGCGACGGTGGCGGACGCCCAACGTAAAGCCTATGCCGCGGTCGACCGCATCCGTTGGCCGGAAGGATTTTGCCGCCGCGACATCGGCTGGCGAGCGGTCGAACGGTCATGACGGACGGAGCGGTCGAGCGGTCATGACGGACGGACGCGAGAAACTCTCCGAGCGCGAGGCGCGTTTCACCGGAACCATGCCGGTGCGCGCCGCCCACGACATCGATGCGGCCGCGCTCGAACGGTTCATGGTGGCCCACGTCGCCGGCTTTCGCGGACCGTTGACGCTCGCCCAGTTCAAGGGCGGCCAGTCGAACCCGACCTACTGCGTGAGCGCACCGTCGGGGAAATATGTGGTGCGGCGCAAGCCACCCGGGAAGCTCCTGCCCTCGGCGCACGCGGTCGATCGCGAATACCGGATCATCCGTGCGCTCCAAGGGACCGGCGTCCCGGTACCCAAGGCTTACGCGCTCTGCATCGATGAGCGCGTGATTGGCACCCCGTTCTACGTGATGGAGTTCGTCGAAGGCCGCGTGTTCTGGGACCTGTCGCTGCCGCGCGTGAGCGCCGCCGAACGCGGCGCGATCTACGACGCTATGAACGCCGGCATCGCCGCGTTACATCGGGTCGACTACATCAAGGCGGGGCTGAGCGACTACGGCAAGCCCGGCGACTATGTCGCCCGCCAAATCGCGCGCTGGACCAAGCAGTACCGGGCCTCCGCGACCGAAACCATCCCGGCGATGGAGGAACTGATCGCGTGGCTCCCGGCGCACCTCCCGGCCGACGACGCGACCACGCTGGTCCACGGCGACTACCGGATGGACAACGTGATCTTCCATGCGAGCGAGCCCAAGCTCTTGGCGATACTCGATTGGGAGATTTCGACCCTCGGCCACCCGTTCGCCGATTTCGCTTACCACTGCCTGGCCTACCGGCTGCCGCCGGAGACCGGGCGCGGTTTACGCGGCATCGATTTGGAGCCGCTCGGGATTCCGTCGGAGGCTGCCTATCTCGGGCGCTATTGCGAGCGCACCGGCCGTACCGCGCCGCCCGCCGCCGACTGGGAATTCTATATCGCCTACAACGTCTTTCGCCTGGCCGCGATCCTCCAAGGCATCATGGGCCGGGTCAAAGACGGCACCGCCGCGAGTGACTACGCGCGCGAGATGGGGGCAATGGCCGGCACCTTCGCCCAAATCGCGTGGGACTACGCCAAGGCGATCGGGCGTTGAAGTCGCCGGTGGGCAGCCACCAGGTAGACGAGCACGAACCAATAGAAGAACGTCTCCTGGACTTCGCTGGCACGGAAGAAGAGGACCGGGTCTGAGCCCAAGCCCCAGTCGCGCCAAGTCCCGCTCCCCAGACGCGCGAGTTCGGCTAACGCCGCGGTCGGCAGCAGCTGCAAGGGCGGCACCACCGCCCACCACCCCGCCGCCGCGAGGCTGGGCCACCCCAACGCCAGGAGCGGCAGCACGATGCCGCCGACGATGACGCCGAGTTCCAGCACCGCGCGCGGTTTCTGGTCGAGCCAGTTGGTGACGTTGTGGAGATTGGTCTCGCCTTGATCGTTGATCGCGGCGAGCCACTCGGGCGTCCCGAAACCGACCAGGTGCTGGCCCCAGCTAACCTCCTCGCCGGCGGTAAATAGCGCGCCCACGGTCGCGAGCGCGTACCACCCGGCGAGCGCGCGCTCGGCGCGTTTCGCGAGCGCCACGCGAACGCCGTACACCACGGCCACGACCAAAATCAGGAAGTGGCCGAGTTCGAGCAGCCCCTGCTCGGAATAGAGCCACGGGCCCTGCCAATCGGTGAACAGCGCGATCCCGGTCAGCACCAACGCCGCGCCGACCGGGGCGTCGAGCCAGAGCCAGCGGGGGAGCAGTCCGCTCACTGTCATCGGAACGCGCCGTTCAGTTGTATTTCCGGAGCTCAAGCTTGGCGATGCCCTCGCGGTGCACGGCATCCGGCCCATCGACGATCCGGAGCGTCCGCCCCCATGCCCACGACCACCCCAATCCGAAGTCGTCGGAAACCCCGGCGGCGCCGTGGACCTCGATCGCGCGGTCGAGCACGCGCAACAGCATGTTAGGAACCGCGACCTTGATTTCGGCAATCTCGGCGCGCGCCTCTTTGGCACCGACGGTGTCGATCCGCCACGCGGCGTGGAGCGTCAAGAGCCGCGCCTGGTCGATCTCGATCCGCGAATCGGCAATCGCCTGGCGTACCACGCCCTGGTCGGCCAGCGGCTTGCCGAACGCGACCCGCGCCTTGGCGCGCTTGCAGAGCGCCTCGAGCGCGCGCTCGGCCTGGCCGATCGCCCGCATGCAGTGATGGATGCGGCCAGGCCCCAGTCGCCCTTGCGCGATCTCGAAACCGCGACCCTCGCCGAGCAGCATGTTGGCAGCCGGCACGCGCACGTCGGTAAAGCGCATCTCGCAATGCCCGTGCGGCGCGTCGTCGTAGCCGAAGATCGGGAGCGGGCGCACCACCTCGACCCCCGGAGTCGCCATCGGGATCAAGATCATCGAATGCTGCTGGTGGCGCGCGGCGTCAAGGTTCGACCGGCCCATGAAAATCAGGATCGCGCAGCGCGGATCGCCGACCCCGGAAATCCACCACTTACGGCCGTTGATGACGTAGGAGTCGCCTGCGCGCTTGACCTCGGCCGCGATATTGGTGGCATCCGAGGACGCGACGTCGGGCTCGGTCATGACGTAGGCCGAGCGGATTTTTCCGTCGAGCAGCGGCGTCAGCCACTTTTCCTTCTGCGCCGGCGTGCCGTATTTCCACAAGACTTCCATGTTTCCGGTGTCAGGCGCGGCGCAGTTGAAGACCTCGGGTGCGTGGGGCGAGCGACCCATCACCTCACAGAGCGTCGCGTATTCGACATTGGAAAAGCCGCCACCCAGCTTGGCGTCGTGGAGCCAGAGGTTCCACAAGCCCTCGGCGCGGGCCCGCGTCTTCAGCTCTTCGATCCGCGTGAGCGGCTTCCAGCGCTCGCCGGTTGCGATCTCGGTCTCGATCGCCGCCTCGTTGGGATAGAGGTGCGCCGCCATGAACGTCTGGAGGCGCTCCTGGTACTCGATCGTGCGCGGCGAGAGGGAAAAATCCATGGTCAATCCGTTGCCAAGTTCGACGCACGGAGACTATCGCGCCAGGCGGCCGAAGTCGCGCCTTTGGGGGTTGCAATCAGCGCCGCGCCTCGATGCGGTTCAGCGCCGCGCCTTGAAGAAATCGCGCAGGAGCCTTGCGGCGCGAAGCTCATCGATCCCGCCGTAGATTTCGGGACGGTGATGGCAGGTGGGCTGGGCGAAGATGCGCGGTCCGTGCTCGACCCCGCCACCTTTGGCGTCGGAAGCGCCGAAATAGAGCCGGCGCAACCGCGCGAACACAATCGCCTGGGCACACATCGGGCAGGGTTCGAGCGTGACGTAGAGATCGCAGCCCGGGAGCCGCGCGGCACCGATCTTGGCCGCCGCGGCCCGGATCGCCAGCAGTTCGGCGTGCGCGGTCGGATCGCTCTCTTTCTCGACCCGGTTGTGGACGGCGGCGATGACTTCGCCGCTCTTGGCCTCGACGATCACGGCGCCGACCGGGACCTCGCCGGCCTTGGCCGCGAGCTCGGCTTGGGTCAAGGCGAGCACCATATAGCCGGCGCGATCATTCATCGGCCGACGATGCGGCCCGGGGCGAAGCGCGTCAAGCGTTGCCCCGCCTGCCCGTATCCGCTAAGTCGCGTTGTCGCCGGCCCAAACGCTCCCTATTCTCCCTCCCATGTCCCGTCCCCTGATCGGCATCACCCTGGATAGCGAAGCGCCCGGCGGTTACTCCAAGTTCCCGTGGTACGCGCTCCGCCAGAACTACTGCGATGCCGTCGCCGACGCCGGCGGCATGCCGGTGCTGCTGCCGCATGGAGCCCAGGGCGCCGCCTACGCCGAGCGCATCCACGGCCTCGTCGTCTCGGGCGGCGACTTCGACGTCGATCCGGCGCTGTTCGGCGATGCGGCCAAGCACCCGACCGTCAAAACCAAGGAGGGTCGCACCGATTTCGAAGTCGAGGTGACCCGCGCCGCGCTCGGCCGCAACCTGCCGGTGCTTGGTATCTGCGGCGGTCAGCAGCTCCTGAACGTGATCCTGGGCGGAACGCTCATTCAGCACATCCCCGACACGGTAGTCGATGCGCTGGCGCACGAGCAGCCCAACCCCCGGAACGAGCCCGGGCATACGGTCCGGATCATGGCCGATACGCTCCTTCACCGCGTCGTCGGTGCGCTCGACCTCGCGGTCAACTCGGCGCACCACCAAGCGGCGCGCGAGGTCGGCCCCGGCGTCATCGTCGACGCCTTGGCCCCCGATGGCGTGATCGAAGGGAT
>CAMDOQ010000002.1 GCA_945903685.1 Rhizobium sp. Q54 | reverse complement strand
CGTGCGCTCGCCTACTATTATCTCGTCAACTCGCCTTCGACGATGGTCAACGCCGACGACCTCCACAACTTCTGGAAGTGCCACGAGGGCCTGCGTACCCAGGGGCATGACTGGGTGAGCTTCCACCGCAACGCCGGCCAGGATCCGGTCGCCGGCGGGGTCGTCACCTCGGTCACCGGCATGAGCGAGGCGCCGATGCGGAACATGTTCCGCGCGTGGGCCGAGTACCTGGCGTAAGGGCCGGACGATGGCCAAGAAACCGTCGCGCCCGCGCGGCGCCAAGTCCCGGACACGGACGACCAAGCGCCCGCGCGCCCGCCGCGCGATGCCGGCGCGTCCTGCCCACGCCGCCCACGGCGACAGCCAGCGCGCGGTCGAGCAGTTCCTCTACTGGCAAGCTGAGATTCTCGACGAGCGGCGCTGGGACGAGTGGCTCGCTCTCTTCACCGCCGACGGCCGCTATTGGATGCCGGCGAACGAAGAGCAAACTACCGGCGACGGCGTCCCCAACATTTTCTACGAGGATCTCGACCTGATGAAAGTCAGGATCGGCCGGCTCGGCCATCCGCGGGCGTGGTCGCAGCAGCCGCCCAACCGTACCAGCCACATCGTCTCGAACGTCGTGATCGAGCGCGAGGACGCCAAGACCGGCGACGTCGTCGTGCGCTCGAAGTTTCACGTCGCCGAGTTCCGCTTGGACGTGCTCCGGCATTTCCTGGGGCGTTACCGCCATCATCTCCGGCGAACGCCCTCGGGCTACAAGATCGCGCTACAGCGGGTCGACCTCGTCAACGCCGAGGGTCCCTACGAGTACGTACTGCAGTACTGGCTCTGAGAGCCTTCAGGCGCCTGCCGAATCGAGGCCGATCAGGACGCCGAGTTTTTTGGGGTCGTCGCGGAGCGCGGCGCTCGGGCCGTCGTAAACGATACGGCCGCGGTCCATGACGACCACGCGCGGCGATAGAGCGAGCGCGACACGCGTGTTTTGTTCGACCAGCACGATCGCCAAGCGCTCCTCGTCGCGGAGTCGCACGATCGCGCGAACCAGCTCCTCGACCACGACCGGCGCCAAACCCTCGCTCGGCTCGTCCATCAGAAGAACGCGCGGGTTACCCATCAGCGCGCGGGCGATCGAGAGCATCTGCTGCTCGCCGCCCGAGAGCTGACCGCCGCGGTTCGACGCGCGGGCGCGGAGTTGCGGGAAGAGGTCGAACACCCGTTCGAGCGTCCACCGTCCCGGCCGTGCCGCGACCGCCAGGTTCTCGAGCACCGTGAGCGAAGGGAAAATCTCGCGCTCTTGCGGCACGTAGCCCAACCCGGCGCGGGCCCGTACATGGCTCTCCACCCGCGCGAGTGGGACGGCGCCGATCGCGATGGTGCCGCCGTGCATGGTGGTGTGACCCATCACGGTCGCGAGCAGCGTGGTCTTGCCAACTCCGTTGCGGCCGATCACGCTCACGCTTTCGCCCTCGCCGACGCCGAGCTCGATGTCCTCGATCACGACCGTCTCGCCGTAACCGGCGGAAACGCGGGCGAGGCTCAGCAGGGGCGCGGCGTTCATCGCCCGACCCCGTCGGGCAGGATCGACTCGCCTAAGTAGGCGGTGCGGACGCGCGGATCGGCTGCGATTTCGGCCGGTGTTCCTTCTGCGAGTGTAAGCCCGCCGACCAGGACGGTGATGCGGCGGGCGAAGCGGAACACCACGCCCATGTCGTGGTCGATGATCAGGACCGCGATCGCCGGCGGCAATCGGTCGAGCGCCGCCAGGATCACATGGCTTTCGGCCGACGGGATGCCGGCCGCCGGTTCGTCCAGCAGCAGGACGCTCGGCTTGAGCGCGAGCGCGATCGCGATTTCGACCAGGCGCTGGCGGCCGTAGGCGAGGGCACGGATGGCGGTGGTGGCGTCGGCCGCGAGATCGAGCCCGGCCAACAGCGCTACCGCCTCGTCGACGATCGTCGGAAACGCCGCGAGCCCGCGCCACAGCACCCGGGCGATACCGTCGCGCTCGGCGATGGCGAGCGCGACGTTCTCGAGCACGGTCAGGTTGCGAAACAGCTGGCTGATCTGGAAGGTGCGGACGATACCGCGTTTGACGCGTGCCGCCTGGACCAGGCCGGTGATGTCGCGGCCGTGGAGTAGGATGGCGCCGTGCGAGGGGGAGAGCGCGCCGGCGACCAGATTGACGAAGGTGGTCTTGCCGGCACCATTGGGGCCAATCAGCGCGTGGCGGGCGCCGGGCGCGAGATTGAAGTTCAGATTCCGCACGACCTCGAGCCCGCCAAAGCGGTTGTGGAGGTCGCGGGTTTCGAGCGCGAGCGCGGTCATGGCGTTCGCCGCCGGAGCCGCGCGGTCAGGTCCTCGGCGATCCCGAGTAACCCCCGGCGCGCGAACAGGACGGTCGCAACCAGCACCAGACCGACGCCGAATTCCCAGAACTCGGGGCTGAGCTTCGCGAGCTGGTCCTCGAGGATCACGTAGATCGCGGCGCCGATGAAGGCGCCGTAGAGCCGCCCGGCACCGCCCAGAATGACGACGATCAGAACCGCGCCCGAGAGCTGGAACCCCATCACCTGCAGGGTGACGAAGGCGTGGATCTGAGCGAAGAGGCCGCCGGCGACACCGGCCATCGCCGCGGCGATGGTGTAGATCGCGACCAGCCGGCCGTGAACCGGTGCGCCGATCGCATGCATGCGCTTCACGTTCTCGCGAATCCCGACCAGCGACTGCCCGAACGGCGACGCGACGACGCGGCGCGCGATCAGGAACGCCGCGAGCAGCACGATAAGGCCGTAGACATAGTAGTTCTGGCGGAAGAGATCGTTCGCGAAGCGGCCGAAGATCGGATCGATCGCGATGCCCAACAGGCCGTCGTAACCGCCGGTATAGGGTGCCAGCGTGTTGGCGAGCTCCTGCAGGAGGATCGCGGTTGCGAGCGTCAGCATCAAGAGCGCGAGGCCATGATAGCGAAGCAGGAACCAGCCCGAGACGAAGCCGACCGCCGCCGCCGCTGCGCCGGCGACCAGGAGCCCGGTGATTGGCTCGTTCCAGCCCAGGTGGGCCGAGAGCATGCCGGCGGCATAAGCGCCGGTTCCAAACAGGGCGGCGTGGCCCAGGGTGATGATTCCGGCGTAGCCGAGGATCAAGTCGAGCGAGAGCGCGAACAGGATCATCACGATCACCTGGCAGCCGAGCGCGAGGTAGCCGGGGAACACGAACGGCACCGCGGCCAACGCGAGCCACGGCAGCGCTTCGGCCCAGTGCCAGCGCGCGCGGCCCAAGCGTGGCACCGCGGCGGCCGGGTCAATCGCGCTTGCCATAGAGCCCCTCGGGTTTGATCAGCAGCGCGACGACGGTGATCGCGTAGATGAAGAACCCGCCGCCTGCCGGCCACACATACTTGCCGGCGGTATCGATGATGCCCAAGAGGAGCGCGGCCAGGAACGCGCCCCGGATGCTGCCCAAGCCGCCGACCGCTACCACGATCAGGAAATGGACGAGATACTGGATCGCGAAAGTTGGCCGCAGCCCGATCAACTCGACCGCGAGCCCGCCGCCGACCGCGGCCAACCCGCTTCCGACCGCGAAGGTGAGCGTGAACAGGCGGCCGACATCGATCCCGAGCGACTGCGCCATGCGGCGGTTGTCGACGGCAGCGCGGATGCGGGCGCCCAACAGCGTACGCTCGAAGACGAGCCACAGCGCCAGAATCATGCCGAACCCGACCGCGATCATGAACAGCCGATACGTCGGAAACTCGCGGAAGCCCAAATCGACCTGGCCCTTGAGATAGCGCGGCACCTCGATGCCGAGCGGATTCGGGCCCCAGAAATAGGTGAACGCGGCGATCGCCATGAACACGAACCCGATCGTCATCAGGACCTGGTCGAGTTCGCTCCGCCGGTAGAGCGGCGCGTAGAGCAGACGCTCGAACACGACGCTGGCCGCGCCGACCAGGACGAAGGCGATCGGCAGCGCCGCCAGGAACGGCACCTCCCACGCCCGTATCATGGTGACGGTGGCGTAGCCGCCGGCCATCGCGAACACGCCGTGGGCGAGGTTGACGAAGTTCATCAGTCCCATCGTGATCGAGAGCCCGACCGCGATGATGAACAGGATCATCGCGTAGGCGAGCCCGTCGAACAGGATGCTGACGGCGGCGCTGAGCATGAACCGCTACCCCGGACGAACGACCGCCGCCGCAGCGATCTGCAGCGGCGGCGTTTCGATCGAATCGCGCCGGCTTACTGGCCGCAGCGTCCGACTTTAAGTTCGACGCACTGGTCCTTGACCTGGTCGACCTTGCCGACGACCGAGACTTTGAGCCGAGCGCCGTCCTTGACGATCTTGTGGACGTACTCGTTTTGGATGATGTCGCGGGTCTCCGGGTTGATCGCGATCGGTCCGCGCGGGCTCGCGAACTTCCAACGCTTGAGCGCCTCCATCACCTTGTCGCCGTCCATGTTGCCGTCGAGCTTCTTGATCGCGCTGAAGATCGCGGCCATGCCGTCGTAGCCCTGCACGCCCATGAAGTCCGGCGTCGAGTTGGCGCCGTAGGCCTCCTTCCACGCCTTGACGAACGCCTTGTTCTCGGGCGTGTCGTAATCGGCCGAGTAGTGGTGGACCACGGTAATCCCGACTGCCGCCTCGCCCATCTCCTGCAGGTTGTTGTCGGGGGTGATGTCGCCCGGACCGATCAGGTCGATGCCGGCGGCGCGCATGCCTAAATTGGCGTAGGTCTTGGCGACCGCGGCGGCGTGGTTGCCGGCTGGAACGAACACGTAGAATGCGTTGGGCTTGGCGTCCTTAACGCGCTGGAAGAACGGCGTGAAGTCGGGGACTTCGGCCGGCCCGCCCATCGGAACGGTGTCGACCACCTGGCCGCCCTTGGCTTCGAAGCCGCGCTTGAAAGCCTCGGCGCTGTCCTTGCCGGGCGGATAGTCGGTAATGCCGATGATCGCAGTCTTGTGCTTCATGGTCGCCGCCGCGTACTCGCCCATGACGTAGCCCGACTGCCACATCGAAAACGAGACGCGCGCGATGTAGGGCGAGAGCTTCGGGATCCACGCCGTGCCGGCGTTCATGATGATCATCGGCACCTTGGCCTGGGTTGCCAGCGGCGCGCTCGACATCGCGTCGGGCGAGAACACGAAGCCGGCGAGCACGTCGACCTTGTCGCGGGTGATCAGCTCCTGGACCGCGTTCTTGGCCTCGGCACCGTCGGGGCGCTTCGAGTCGCGCTTGATGATCTCGACCGTGTGCGGCGCGATCTCGTTGGCGTGAAGCTTACGGTAAAGCTCGTAGCCGCGCTCGATCTGCTGCCCGAACTCGGCGCCGTTTCCGGAAAAGGTGGCGACGATGCCGATCTTGACGGACTTGGCTTCGGCGCCGGCCGCGACCGCGACCGCGAGGACGCCTACCGCTAGTGCATGACGAATTTGCATCGAGAAATCTCCCCTTGTTCGAGTGGGCCACCGTCAGCATGGGCACGGCGGCGCCTTTTTTATGCCGATCAATCGGTTGGTCGCTATTGTATCGCCGAACCCCGCGACCGGCCAGGAATGCCCGAGGAGGAGTGGACGATGCCGAAAAGCAAAGCCGCCTATTTCAAGCCCTACGAACAGCTCCTGGGTTTCGTGCCGCCCCGGATTCAAGCGCGGGTCGCGCTCGGGCTTGAGTGCGATCCCGACCTGCTCGACAAGGTCGAAACCGTGCGCGAAGCGGCGATGTTCCCTAACGGCATGACCACCAAGATGGCGCAGCTCATCTTGTTCGCGGTGCTGCTGTCGCAGACCCAGTCGGCCGCCAAGATCCACGCGATCGCCGCCAAACGTGCCGGCGCCACCAAGAAGGAGCTCCACGCCGTCGCCGGCCTGGCTTACCTCTTCCGCGGGCTCACCGCGTTCAATATGGGCGCCGAGATCATCGCCGATATTTTCGCGCCGCCCGCCGGGCCGGTACGCGTCAAACGCGCGCGTGGCCGTAACGCGCGGGCTTGACCCGCGCGTCCACACCACGATCTAGAAAGATGGCCGGGATGTCGCCCGGCCATAACGGGCAACCCGGAAACTAACCCCACACCTCGCGGGCGACCTTGACCGTAAGGCCGAGCTTCGCGATCTCGTCGGTCTCGCTCATCTCGTTGCCGTGGACCGTGCTCGAAAACCCGCATTGCGGGCTCAACGCCAGCTGATCGAGCGGGAGGTAGCGGGCGGCCTCGGCGATGCGGCGCTTCAGGAGATCGGGCGGTTCGAGCGCGGCCTGCTTGCTGGTGATGAGCCCCAGCACCACGGTCTTTCCCTTGGGCACGAAGCGGAGCGGTGCGAACCCGCCCGAGCGGGCATCGTCGTACTCGAGGAAGAAACCGTCGACTTGGGTCTCGTTGAACAGGACATCGGCGACCGGGTCGTAGGCGCCTTCGGCGGCCCACGCGCTCCGGAAGTTGCCGCGGCAGAGGTGGATGCAAACCATCATGCCGGCCGGGCGATCGCGGATCGCCTCGTTGATCAGCCGGGCGTAGGCGTGCGGCAGCGCGTCGGGGTCCTCGCCGATCGAGCGCGCCCGCTCGCGGTGCCTGGGGTCGCACAGGTAGGCGAGGTTGGTGTCGTCCAACTGCAGGTAGGTGAGCCCGCGCCGGCCGAGGTCGGCGATTTCCTCGCGGTAGACGCGGGCGAGATCGGCGAAGAACGAATCGATGTCAGGGTAGGCGGTCTTGTCGATCGCCGCGCGGCCACCGCGGAAGTGGAGCATCGAGGGCGAGGGCAGGCAGAGCTTGGGGGTGCGGCCGGTGGCGGCTTTCAGGAAATCGAAATCGGGCCCGGCGATCGGGCGGCGCCAGGCGAGGCGGCCGGTCACCGCCATCACTGGCGGCGAGAAGTCGACCTCGCGGTCCTGGCCGCGGAACTTGATGTTGTAGGTCCCCTGCGTGACGGTGACGCCCTCGAGCTGTTCGAGGAAATCGACGTGAAAATAGGTGCGGCGGTACTCGCCATCGGTCACGCCGTCGAGCCCGACGTCTTCCTGCAGCTTGACCGCGGCGCGGATGGCGCGGTCCTCGACGGCGCGGAGCTCGGCGCGGTCGATCTCGCCCTTGGCGGCGCGTTCGCGCGCGGCCAAGAGGTAGGCCGGCCGCAGCAGGCTGCCGACATGGTCGGCGCGGAACGGCGGCCGGTGCGCGTGCCCGGCGTTCATGCGCGGCCCTCGGGCTTGGCGTCCCGTTTCTCGCGCGTGGGCGGCAGTGCCTTCGAGCGCGGCAAGCCCTTGCCCAGCACCCATTCGGCAAAGGTCGTAGGGGCCGGGTCCCAGGTCTTAGGCCGCCACTTGGCGGTCGCGAAGTCCTCGTCCCAATAATATTCGGCCAAACCGCCGGCAGGATTGTTGAGGTACCAGAAGTAGGCCGACGAGATCCGGTGGCGGCCCGGGCCGATCGCGGTCTTCCAGCCGCGTCCGCTCATGTAAAGGCCGCCGGCGAACAACTCGTGGATGTCGCGCACGCTGTAGGCGACGTGGTTCAGGTGGACCTTGGCGTCGGCGCTTTCGAGGAAGAACAGCGTGTGGTGGCCGGTCAGCTTGCCGCTCCGCATGAAAACGCCGCGGCCGCGGTAGAAGTCGGACACCTGGAACCCAAGGCGGCGCTCGTAGAACCGGCGCGCCCGCTCGCGGTCCGGTACCGCCAAGACGACGTGGCCGATCGAGCGCGGGATCGCGCGCTCGTAATAAGTCGCCCGGCGATCGATGCGTTGGACTGCGCCGGGGGCATTGACCGCCGTGCCTCCGTTCTTGACGGCGCGCCGG
This sequence comes from Rhizobium sp. Q54, assembly GCA_945903685.1. GTDB lineage: Bacteria > Pseudomonadota > Alphaproteobacteria > SHVV01 > SHVV01 > SHVV01. The sequence continues at coordinate 40,434 of CAMDOQ010000002.1, read as the reverse complement.
CGGCTCACCCGAAACGCCAACGGGACGCCGTGATCGTCGAACGCATGAAGCGTGCCGTCGCGGTCGATGGCGACATCGCGGTCGCGGCTGAGCTCGCGCGCGATGGCGCGGAGATCGCTCTTGCTCTCGACGCCGAGGGTAAGCGTTCGCAACGTCGGCTTGCGCTCGAAGGCCGGCGGCAGGTCGCGCGCCGTCCGGGGCCGTAGCACGACTTCGGCCCCGTTCGCGGTCGCGAACACGACGCGCGCCGCGCCGCGCGCGCGCAGGCGGAGGCCGAAATCGGCGAAAAAGGCGCTCGCCTTGGCGAGGTCGTTGACGCCGTAGGTCACGGCGTCGATGCCGGTGATGGTCATCGGATGGTTGCTCCTTGCTTGATCCGAACTTAACACGAAGCTGCCGTTTGCCGCGCACGGAGCCCGCGGGATTTAGGGCATACTTCCGGCGGAGTGAAGCCCGCCCATGTCCGATCCGCTTCCGCAACGCACTCAGGTCGCCATCGTCGGCGCCGGCCCGGCCGGGCTGGTGCTTGCGCAGCTCTTGGCGCGGCACGATATCGACTCGGTCGTTCTCGAAGCCGAGAGCCGCGCCTACGTCGAGGGCCGCATCCGCGCCGGCGTCCTCGAACAGGGGACCGCTGATCTTCTGGTCGAACTCGGCGCCGGGGCGCGACTCCAGCGCGAGGGCCAGCGCCACGGCGGTATCGAGCTTCGCTTTGACCGGCGCAGCCACCGTATCGACTTGAGCGCCCTCACTGGCGGCCGCGCGATCACGGTTTACGGCCAACAAGAAGTGGTGAAAGACCTGATCGCCGCCCGCCTTGGCGCTGGCGGGCGCATCCTGTTCGAGGCCGACGCGGTCGGGCTCGAGAATCTCGACAGCGAACGGCCGGCGGTCCGCTTCCGCCACGGCGGGGTCGAGCGATCGCTGGCTGCCGATGTCGTCGCCGGGTGTGACGGCTTCCACGGCATCTGCCGCGCCGCCATTCCGAGCAGCCGGTTGCGGGTGTTCGAGCGCGTGTTTCCGTTCGCGTGGCTTGGCATCCTGGCGCAGGCCCCGCCGACCGCGAACGAACTCGTGTACGTCAATCACGAGCGCGGCTTCGCGCTCCACAGCATGCGCTCGCCCGCGTTGAGCCGGCTCTACGTTCAGTGCGGCCCGACCGACGCGATCGCCGACTGGCCCGACGATCGGGTATGGGCCGAGCTTCGCACCCGCTCGGCGATCGCGGGTCCGTGGCAAGTCAACGAGGGGCCGGTGCTGGAGAAGGTGATCGCGGGGATGCGAAGCTTTGTGGTCGAGCCGATGCAGTACGGGCGGCTCTATTTGGCGGGCGATGCCGCCCACATCGTGCCGGCGACCGGCGCCAAGGGCTTGAATCTCGCGGTCGCCGATGTCTGCGTGCTGGCGCGCGCGTTGGCGGCCTTTTTCGGTGGTGGCGACCGCGCGCCGTTGGAGCGCTATTCGGCGACCTGTCTCGAGCGGGTGTGGCGGGCGCAGCGCTTTTCATCGTGGATGACCGGGCTGCTGCACCGTTTCGACGACGGCGACGTCGGGTTCGCGCAAAAACTTCAGTTGGCCGAACTCGACTACGTCACGCGATCGACCGCGGCGGCGACGACGCTGGCCGAAAACTACGTCGGGTTCCCGCTGCCGGTTTGAACCGGACGCCTACAAAGGTCAGCCCAGCCGGTTGATGCCGTCGAACGCGGCGGTCTTGTAGCACTCGGCGAGTGTCGGATAGTTGAAGACGGTGTTGACGAAATACTCGATCGGCGCGCCGAGGGCCATCACCGCTTGGCCGACGTGGATCAGCTCGCTCGCGCCTTCGCCGATGATGTGGACGCCCAGGAGCTTGTGCGTCTTCGGTTCGAACAGGAGCTTCAACAGCCCGATCTGGTCGCCGATGATCTGGCCGCGCGCGATCTCGCGATAGGCAGCCTTGCCGACTTCGTAGGGCGTGCCGGCGGCCGTCAACTGCTCCTCGGACTGCCCGACCGTCGAGATTTCCGGGATCGTGTAGATGCCGTAGGGGACGAGCTCGGGCACGTTCTCGGCCGCGACGCCGAAGGCATGGCAGGCGGCGAGCCGCCCTTGCTCCATCGACGCTGAGGCGAGGCTCGGGAAGCCGATCACATCGCCGACCGCGTAGATGTTGGGCACCTCGGTCTGGAAGAACTCGTTGACCTTGATGCGACCACGCGAGTCAGCAGAGAGCGTGGCGTGGTCGAGACCGAGCTTCTCGGTCGCGCCGCTGCGGCCGATGCTATAGAGCGCCCTCTGCGCGGAGATGTGCTTGCCGCTCTTGAGATTGATGCTGACCCGCTCGCCGTTCTTGGCGTCGGTGTTGATTTCCAGGCCGCTCACTTCTTCGCCGAGCCGCAGCGTGACGCGCTGTTGGCGCATCTGATAGATCAGCGCTTCGACGATCTCGTTGTCGACGAACTCGAGCAGCCGCGGGCGCTTGTCGATCAGCGTGACGCGCACGCCGAGGGCGGCGAAGATCGTCGCATATTCGCAGCCGATCACGCCGGCACCGACCACGGCGAGCGTGCGCGGCAGCTCCTTAAGCTCGAGGATGTCGTCACTGGTGAAGATGCGCTGACCGTCGATTGGGATCGAGGGATCGAGACTCGTCGAGGTTCCGACGGCAATCACCACTTTGGAGGACGAAATATCGCGCACCTTTTTTCGCTGCACCTCGGCAAGCCGCAGCGTGTGCGGATCGGCGAAGCTCGCCTCGGCCTCGATCAATTCGACGCCGTTGCGCTGGAGCTGGTGGCGGATCACGTCGAGCTCGTGCTTGATCACGTTCTCGGCGCGGTAAAGCAGGTCGGTCATCGTGATGTGCTTCTTGACCGAGTAGGACGCGCCGTAAATGCTGCGCTCGCGAAAGCCCGAAAGGTGCAGCGCCGCTTCGCGCATCGTCTTGCTGGGGATCGTGCCGGTATTGACGCAGACGCCGCCGACCACGGCCTTGCGCTCGACCACCAGGACGTGCTTGCCGAGTTTGGACGCTTGAATCGCCGCTCGCTGACCGCCGGGCCCGGAGCCGATCACGACGAGATTATAGTCGTAGGTAGTAATGACAACCCCCTAACCAAATAGTGGCGGGATTTAAACATCTTACGCCCAATTCTTCAACGGGACGTTCAAGTGCTGCTCCGGAACCCGCCTGAGCGGCTTGGTTTTTGGGCGCGGTGACGCTATCTATGGGGGAGTAAGTCCCTCTGAACACTGGGAGGCGCGAACGATGCGTAAGTCTCAAGTTGTAACCCTGGCGTTGCTCGGCACCGCCGCGATCGCCGCAACGGTCTACAATCTGAGCGGGTCGGACGAGAGCCACTTGTTCCGCAACCCATCCGATTGCGTCGCCGCCTTCAGCAAGGAAGCCTGCGAGACCGGTTTCGCCGACGCCAAGAAGGAGCACGAGCAGACCGCGCCGCAATTCAGCCGCAAGGAGCTGTGCGAACAGGAGTTCGGCGCCGGCAACTGCGAGCAACGCGAGGTCGCGGGCGGGAGCGGCGTCGGCGGCATGTTTCTGCCGTTGATGATGGGCTACATGATGGGCCGCAGCGGCGGGATCGCGCCGGTCTATCGCGACCGCGCCGACAACCTCACCGCCGGCGGGCGCAATGGCGGTCAGACCGTCGGCCGTTACGACGCCGGCCGCCAGACCGCGACGTTGAACGACGACGTTCGGCGCGGCGGGTTCGGCCGCTCCGCCACCGCGCATGGTTCGTCGGGCATCAGCTGAGCCCGTGCACCGCGAGCCGATGACGCCGCGGCCCGATTGGGCCGCCCACGTCGAACGCGACCTCGGCTTCTCGTTCCACACCATCGCCGGCAAACCCTACTGGGACGAGACCGCCTGCTATCGGTTCAGCGAAGCGCAAGTCGACACGCTCGACGATGCGACCAACGAGCTCGAGCAGCTCTGCCTCGCCGCGGTCGAGCGGGTGGTAAGCGAGGGTTGCTACGACCGGCTGGCGATCCCCGAACCTGCACGAGCGGCGATCGAGCGGTCGTGGAAGACGCAGGAACGCAATATCTACGGCCGTTTCGATCTGCGCTACGACGGCCGCGATCCGCCCAAGCTGCTCGAATACAACGCCGATACCCCGACCGCGCTGTTTGAGGCGGCCGTGGTGCAATGGGACTGGCTCGAGGCGCATTGGCCCGAGCGGGACCAGTTCAACTCGATCCACGAGAAGCTGATCGACGCCTGGAGCCGGTTCGGTATCGGCGGCCAGACCGTGCATTTCTCGGCTGTTAAAGGCCATGGCGAGGACGAAGGCACGGTCGAATACCTGCGCGACACGGCGGTGCAAGCGGGGCTCAAGACCGAGCGCGTTGCGATCGAGGATATCGGCTGGGATGGGCGCCAGTTCATCGATCTGAGCGGCCGCACGATCGACGTGCTGTTCAAGCTCTATCCGTGGGAATGGCTCGTTCACGAGGAATTCGGCCCCCACCTCCTGTCCGGCGCGGTCAAGGTGATCGAGCCGGCCTGGAAGCTCGTCCTTTCGAACAAGGCGATCCTCGCGATCCTGTGGGAGATGGCCGAGGGGCACCCCAACCTGCTGCCGACCGCGTTCGACCCCGGCGCGATCGCCGGGCGGGTGGTACGCAAGCCGATCTTCGGCCGCGAGGGCGCCAACGTCGAGGTGCGCGACGGCGATACCGTCGTCCAGAGCGTGCCCGGCAGCTACGGTGCCGAAGGCTTCGTCTATCAGGCTTATGCCGGCCTGCCGTCGTTTGCGGGCAACTACCCGGTGATCGGCTCGTGGATCATCGCCAGCCAGGCGGCCGGCATCGGTATCCGCGAGGATGCGAACGAGATCACTACCAACGCCAGCCGCTTCGTTCCGCACTACATCGGGTGAAGATATGATCGCCGCCTCGCTGCAGGGACTGCCCAATTTCCTCGCTTATTTCCTCGTCGCGCTGGTCGCGATCGGGGCGTTCGTCGGGGTCTACGTCCTGATCACGCCACACCGTGAGTTCGACCTGATCCGTGCCGGCAACAGCGCCGCCGCCACCAGCCTGGGCGGCGCGGTGATCGGGTTCACGCTGCCGCTCGCGAGTACGATCGCGCACAGCGTCTCGATGCTCGATATGGCGATCTGGAGCGCGGTCGCGCTGGTGGCGCAGATCGGCGCCTATTTTCTGGCCTCGATCCTGGTGCGCGGCGTCTCGCAACGGATCGCCGACAACGATACCGCCGCCGGGGTGACGATGGCGGCCACCTCGATCACGATCGGAATCGTCAACGCCGCGTGCATCGCCTACTAGCGGCGGGCGGCCACCGATGGCGGGTGACGGACCGGCGCGCATCGTCTGCCTGACCGAAGAAACAGTCGAGACGCTCTACCTCCTGGGCGAAGAGCGCCGGATCGTTGGCGTCACCGGCTATGCGGTGCGGCCGGCGCGGGTCCGGCGCGAAAAACCCCGGGTTTCGGCCTTCACCTCGGCCGACATTCCGAAGATCGTCGCGCTCGAACCCGATCTCGTGCTCACCTTTTCCGATCTCCAGGCCGGTATCGCCGCCGACTTGATCCGAATTGGCCTCCAGGTCCACGCGTTCAATCAGCGCGACGTCGCTGGCATCCTGGCCATGATCCGGACCCTCGGTGCCTTGATCGGCGCCGCAGCCAAAGCGGAAGCCCTCGTCGCGTCGCTCGACCAGCACCTTGCGATCGTGCGGCAGGCGGCGGCCGGTCGGTCGCGGCCGCGCGTCTATTTCGAGGAGTGGGACGATCCGCTCATCACCGGGATCGGTTGGGTGTCGGAGCTGATCGAAGTCGCGGGCGGGTGCGATGCCTTTGCCGACCTGCGCTCGCGCCCAGCGGCCAAGGACCGGATCGTTGCGCCCGACGCCGTGATCGCGGCGCGACCGGATGTGATCGTCGCTTCGTGGTGCGGGAAGAAAGTGCGGCCGGAGCGGATCGCGGGGCGGCCGGGCTGGTCCCAGATTCCCGCGGTCGCCGCCGGGCGCATCTGCGAGATCAAGTCGCCGCTCATTTTGCAACCGGGACCGGCCGCGCTCACCGACGGGCTCGACGCGCTGGTCGCGGCGATCAGGGACGCGTGAGCGTCAGCGATCGGTCACGCGCGAGCGTCAGCGATCGGTCAGGGGCAAGAGTCAGCGATCGGTCAGGCGAAAGCTGATCGGGACATCGAGCGTCGCCGTGACCGCGACGCCGCTCCGACGGGCCGGCTCGAAGCGCCACTCGCGAACGGCGCCGAGCGCGGCTTCATCGAGCAAAGCGAACCCGCTCGAGCGCGCGATCGTGATCGTGCGCACGCTGCCGGCGGCATCGACCTCAACCCGCACCACGACCTGGCCTTCCTGGGCGCGGGCGCGGGCGAGGTAGGGATAGCGCGGCGGAGCATTGACCGATCCGCCGAGCGGTACCGCGCCGCGCTCGGTCGGAAGCGCGGCGCCGCCGGTAAGCGGCCCGACGCTGGTGATGGCGGCAACGGTGGGCGGAGCCGGGACCGACGATTCGGTCGCGGGCGAAGGCACGCTTTCGGCGGGCCCCGCGGGTGCAGCGGGTGTTGCAGGCGACGCGGTGCTCAATGCGTTGGCAATGCGCGAAACCGCGGGACTCGGTTTGGCCGACGTACTCGGCAATGAGGCGACGCCAACGTTTGCTGGTGAAGGCGGTTTCAGGCGCGGTATCGGCGCGTGGAAGGGCGCCGGTTCCGGCTCGACCGATGCCGGCTCGGTCGGACTCGGCGGCTGCGCCACGGCTTGCGTCTGGTCGGGCATCGCAATGCTCGGCGGCGCCGGCGCGGTCGCCGGGGCGAGCACGACTTCGATCGCGACCGTCTGCGGCGCTTCGCGGGGCATTGCCGCGGGCCACAACAGGATCGCGCTGGTGGCCGCGGCGTGGAGCAGCGCCGATACCGTGACGCCCGTGGTCAAAGTCGGGTGCGTCGCGGCCGCTGCCAGTGCGTTGCCGAGCGCTCTAAGGCCGGGCATGGGATCCCGATCCCGGTATCCGCGTCGCCGGCCCGACCCACGGTACACCGTCGACCTCAGCGATCTGGGCGCGGATGCCGTAGCAACGGGCCAAGTTTTCGCTCGAGAGCACCGCGCGCGGCGGACCGGCGGCTGCGACCCGGCCGGCATCGAGCAGCACCAAGCGGTCGCAAAAGCGGGCGGCGAGCGTCAGGTCGTGGACCACGACGACGATGCCGGCCTCGGCCGCTGCGAGCCGGCGGAGCGTCGCCATCACGTCCAACTGGTGACCGGGGTCGAGCCCGGCCACCGGCTCGTCCGCCAGCAGCACCCGCGGCTCGGACGCAAGGGCGCGGGCGATCAGGACGCGGGCGCGCTCGCCGCCCGAAAGCGTATCGAGCGTGCGGTCGCGGAATTGGGTGACGTCGCACGCGGCGAGCGCGGTTTCGACCGCGCGGCGGTCGCGCTCGCCGGGCCCGCGCCACGGCCCTAAGTGCGGCAGCCGGCCCAGCATCGCGAGCGTCTCGACCGACACCGGCCAATGGCTGGCGCCGCCTTGCGGCAGGTACGCCACGGTCTGCGCCAGCTGCCGCCGCGGCAGATGCGCGAGCGGCCGGCCGTCGAGCGCGATCGTGCCGCGCGCCAACGGCAGCAGCCCGGCTAGCGCGCGGAGCAGCGTGGTCTTGCCGGCGCCGTTGGCGCCGATCAGGCCTAAGACCTCGCCAGCGGCGAGGTCGACGTCGATGCCGTGCAGAATGGCAGCTCGGCCAATGCGTACGACAACGTCGGTGGCGCGGATCAGGGTCATATCAGGCGCCGCCGCCAGGCCAGTACCAGGTAGAAGAAGAACGGCGCCCCGATCAGCGCGGTGAGGACGCCGAGCTTGAGCTCGCGCTCGGGCGATAGCAGCCGCACCGCGATGTCGGCGGCAAGCGTCAGGATGGCGCCGCCGAGCGCGCTCGCCGCTAGAAGCGCGCTCGGTCGCTGGCGAACCAGCGGCCGCAGGAGATGCGGCACGATCAGGCCGACGAAGCCGATCGCACCGGCGACCGCGGTCGCGGCGCCGACGCCGAGTGCGGTGCCGGCGACCAGGCGGTTGCGGACGCGGTTGAGGTCGTAGCCCAAGGTCCGGGCCGCGTCCTCGCCCAAGGTAAGCGCGTCGAGCGCGCGGCCGAGCGTCAGCAGCAGAATCCCGCCGGCCAGCATGAACGGCCCCGCCAGCCACACATGGTCGAGGCTGCGATCGGCGAGCGATCCCATCAGCCAGAACATGATTTCAAGCGCGGCGTACGGGTTGGGCGCGAGATTGAGCGCGAGCGCCGTCAGCGCGCCGGCGAAGCTGGTAACCGCGATCCCGGCCAGCACCAGGGTCATCGCGCCGGCATCGCGCCCGGCAATGGCATTGACCGCGAGTACTGCCGCCGCCGCGCCTGCCATGCCGCCCGCTGGCAGCGCCCACGCGAACAAACCGGCGAGTCCGCTATAGAAAACGAGCACCGCGCCGAGTGAGGCGGCGGCGGAAACGCCGATCAAACCCGGCTCGGCCAAGGGGTTGCGCAAAAATCCCTGTAGTGCCGCGCCGGCGAGGCCGAGCGTCCCGCCGATCGCGAGCGCGAGCAGGGTGCGCGGCAGCCGCACCTCGCGGAGGATCAGTGCCGCCGTGTCGAGCCCGCCCGAAAACAACCCCGCGATGGCGGCCGGGAGCGGGATCGCCGCCGGGCCGACCAGAAGCGAGATGGCGGCGAGCGCGACCGCACCGAGGCCAAGGCTCGGCAGCAGCCACGTCGAACCGGCCGAAGTCACGGCTGTTTCCCCAAGGCGGCGTCGCGCGCGACCGCCAAGCGGGCGGCGGCCTCGGCCAACAGCGGCGTGCCGCACACCCACAGGCTGTCGGGAACCGACGCCGCGGCGCGCGTTCGCAGGAAATGGCGGAGCGCGGGATGGTGGAAAGTATCGTTGGCAAGGGCGGCCCCGTCGTGGCGCCGACCGAGGATGACGAGGTCCGGCTCGGCCGCGAGCAGCTGCTCAAGTGGGAATTGGGCGATGCCGCGCACGCCTCGGGCGGCGGCGAGATTCGCCAAGCCGGCGTGCTCGGCGACCGCATTGGCGAGCGTGCCGCGGCCGGAGGTGAAACCATTGGCCCAGTAAAACGCGACGAGCGGTCGCCGCGCCGCTAGCGGGACTTGGGCCAGCGCCCGATCGAGTTCGGCGATCAGCGCGTCGCCGCGCGCCGGTTCGCCGACCACGCCGGCGACCCGGCTGATATTGGCGCGGACCTCGGCGAACGACGTCTCGGGCGGCACCTCGACGACGCCGTAGCCGAGCCGGCGCAATAAAATCACTGTCGCGCGCGTCGTGAACGTGCCCGCCAGCACGAGATCGGGAGCGAGCGGCAGGATCTCCTCGATCGATCCCTGGTTGGTGCGGAGCCCGTGGGCGCGGGTCGCCAGTGCCGAGTACGCGGGATCGCGCGCGAAGAAGCTTAGCGAGGCGATGCGCTCGGGCTCGACCAGCAGAAGGAGCAGTTGGTCGGTACAGATATTGAGCGAGACGATCCGCTCGGGTTTCGCCGCCGCCGCCCCCGCGCCTGCCGCCGCGAGCGTCGCACCGGCGAGCCAGAGCGCGACGCGGATCGAGCGGCGGAAGGCGGTCAGGCGGCGCAAAGCTAGCGAACTGGAAACGACGTGCGGAGGCCGACGAACGCCCCGATGCCGGAGCCCTCGAAGCCGCGCACGTTCTCGTATTTCTCGTCGAGCAGGTTCTCGATCCGGGCGACCAACTCGATCCGATCGGTCAGGCGGTAGGTGCCGGCCAGTGAAACCAGCGTGTAGTCGTTGAGGACGGTGACACGCCGGGTGGCGAAGAAGTTCGAGAACTGGAAGTCGGTCTGCTCGCCGTTGTAGTCGGCGCCGAGGTCGACGGCCGCGCGGCCGCCGAGGAATGAATAGCTCAGCGTGGTGCTCGCCAGATGCTTGGGCCGGCGAACCAAGCGAACGCGATTGCTGTCCTGGCCGTCCGTGAAGGTGTACTGCCCGCGCAACGCGAGCCGGTCGGTGAGCGCGGCCCGGGCTGAGAGCTCGATCCCGTCGATCTTGCTTTCGCCCTGCAGATTGACCGCGGTATTGCCGGCGCCCTGGATCAAGTCGGTGATGCGATTCTTGAAGTAGGTGGCGTCGAGGGTGACGCGGCCCCCGAACAGCGTCCGCTCGATACCGGCATCCCAGCCAAGCCCTTCCTCGGGCCGTAGGTTGGGGTTGGGCACGAAATTGGGGCCGAAGCCGAACAGTTCCGAAAGCGTCGGGTTCTTAATCCCGGTGCCGTAACTCGCGTGCAAGCGGGTCGCGCCGCCGGAAAGAAGGTATGCGGCGGTCAGGCGATAGGTGGTCGCATTGTCGAAGAACTCGTTGTCGTCGAAACGAAGGCCGGCGGAGAGAAAAAGACTGTCCCACAATCCCAACAGGTACTCGCCGGCGTAGCCGTAGTTCGTGAAATCGAGATCGGAGCGACCGAAGGCGCTGCGCGTCACCTGCGCGTCCTTCTCCCGGTCGGCCAGCAGCGTAACCGTATGCGTCGCCGCCGCCAGGCCCGGCGTTTCGAAGCTATAGCTGGTCTGATAGTCGTAGCGGTCCTTGACGCCTTCGGCCTCGAAACTGATCGACCCGTTGGTGAACGAATCGGAATTGTCCTCGGTCCGGGACACGCCGAGCGCATGATCCCAACGGCCGTCGAGCAGCGCGTACCGCGTCTGCAGCCGGCCGAATCGTTGCCGACTGCGGGTCTTGTTGTTGGCGTCGACGGTGCGGATGACGCCGGCAACGGCGGGCTGGCGGTCGGTTTCGACCAGATTCCGCACGTGGCGGGCGACGACGCTGACGTCGAAGTTCGGCGCCAGCGTCGCGCCGGCGCGGACGTTATAAGTCTGATTGCGGTAGCCGTCGTTTTCGTTGCCACCTTCGGACTCGGGCGTGATCGTGGTGCCGTCGGTGGTGAAGCCGGTCGCGCCCAACGAGTAGTCGAACCGTTCGCCGCTGCCGCGGAGGCTCGCGCTGCCGTTGGCGGTACGAAACGAACCGGCCTCGGTGCTCAAGCGAGCTTCGGCCGGCCCGCGACCGCGCTTGGTGGTGATGACGATGACGCCGCCGACCGCGTCGCTGCCATAGAGCGCGCTTTGCGGGCCTCGCAGTACCTCGACCCGCTCGATGTCGGATGCGGGCATGGTGCCGAAGTTGAATTCGGACTCGCCGGCCGGATTGTTGACCTCGATACCGTCGATGATGACGAGGGTTTGGTTACCCTCGGCACCGCGGATCCGCATCTGCGTCAGGTTGCCGGCGGGGCCGGCGCGGTTGATCGCGATCCCGGGGACGCCGCGCAGGATGTCGGAGAGAACCCGCATCTGCTTGCGCTCGATCTGGTCGGCGGTGACCACGGTGACGGCGCTGCCGACCCGCTCGGTCGGGAGCGGGACGCGGCTCGCCGAGACCACGACCTCGGGCGCTTGCGGAACGGTTTGGGCGAGAGCTGGGAACGTCGCGGCGATGCCGCAAACCATCGAAAATTGTAGACACGCGCGGTAAGCGAAACGGTACATGGCGAACCCCCATCGGTGGTCGAACGGTTGCGGATGGGGTGCAGTCGTCGTTTGGGCAGGCGCCTGCACCCGGTGAGGGAGGCCGGATGCGCGCGCAGTTCGAACGGACGGGCGGCGCGAGTGCCGCACGATCGACGGTCGATTATGGGTCGGGAAAACGCCCACGGAACCCCACGCGAAGCCATGCCTCCAAGCATCGCCACAACGGGTTTCCGTTCCACTGACACGCCCCGGTCAGCGGGTGGGCGATCGGCTGATGGCCGGTCTCCTGGCTCGCGGTTCGTTCGTCGGATGCCGCCTTCCCGGGCTTGCGCCCAGTGGCATGTGGCAATCGACTCACCGCCTACAGTTGCGGGGGCAGCCGCGGTTTTGAACCCGAAGGCCCGGACCGCGTTCCCGACACCATCGCCGACTAGGTTAGGCCCAGGCCGCGCGCCGGCGCAAGCTGCTTGTGCTCCGCGGTCATATCGGTGAGCTTAGGCCTTCCGTCTTTTGCTCAAACGAGGGATACCCATGAAAGTCGACGGCCGTTGCCATTGCGGTTACATCACGTTCGAAGCCGAGATCGATCCGGCCAAAGTTTCGGTCTGCCATTGCACGGATTGCCAGACGCTTTCGGGCTCGCCCTTCCGCTCCACCGCATTCTCCGCGCCCAACGGCTTCAAGCTGCGCTCCGGTCAGGTCAAGATCTACGTCAAGACCGCGTCAAGCGGCGCCAAGCGCCAACAGGCATTCTGCCCCGAGTGCGGTACGCCGATCTATGCGACCTCGGTGCCGCCCGGGCCGGCATACGGCATCCGCACCGGCTGCATCGATCTGGAGCAGCGCAAGAAGCTGAAGCCGGGCGTGCAAGTCTGGACGCGCTCCGCGATGGATTGGGTCGACCACATCGGCGACATCAAGAAGGTGGAGCAGGCGCCGTAGGCCGTGCGCTCGGACGCTCGGGCGAGAAGTCGTGACCATGGCTAAGCCGCGGATCGGTTACCTGCTCCCGACGCGCGAAAGCGTGATGGAAGGGCGGCCGGAGGCGACGCCGCTCCTCGGCCTCGCCGAACGTGCCGAAGCGCTCGGCTACGATTCGGTCTGGATCGGCGATTCGGTGATCTCGCGGCCGCGCCACGATCCGATCACGCTCCTGGCGGCGGCGGCGGCGCGCACGACGCGGGTCCTGCTCGGGACTGCGGTGCTGTTGCCGGCGCTCCGGAACCCGGTCGTGCTCGCGCATCAGGTCGCGACCTTGGATCGTATCGCGCTGGGTCGCGTCATTCTGGGCGTCGGCATCGCTTCGGACGTGCCCAGCATCCGTGCCGAGTTCGAAGCGGTCGGGGTTCCGTTCGAGAAGCGGGTCGGACGGCTGCTCGAGGGACTGGCGCTCGCCCGCGCGCTGTGGTCGGGCGAGCCGGTCACGTGGACCGGTCGGTGGACGCTCAAGGACGCGGTGCTCGGGCCGACGCCGCATCGCCCCGGCGGCCCGCCGCTTTGGCTCGGCGGTGCAGTCCCGGCGACGATCGAGCGCGTCGGACGCTTTTTCGACGGCTGGTTTCCGAATAATCCCGGCCCCGAGCTCTTCGCCGACTACTGGCCCAGGATGAAGGCCGCGGCGGCCCAGCACGGGCGCGATTTCGCGGCGCTCACCGGCGCGGTCTATATGACGTTCGCGATCGACGACGACCAGGTTCGCGCCCATGCGACTATCGACCGCTTTCTCGAACGCTATTACGGCCAGCCGGCCGCGGTCATCCGCACGCGCCAACCCAGCTACGCCGGTCCGCTCGCCGGCGCCCGCGCGGCGATCGCGGCCTACGTCGCCGCCGGCGCCAGTCACATCATCCTTCGCTTCGCCGGCGATCACGAGCGCCACCTCGATCTTTTCGCCGGAATCGCCGACACGTTGTAGCCGCTGACGCAGGCCGGGAGGGGCGCGTGCATTACGACCTGAAAATCACCGGCGGAACCATCGTCGATGGCACCGGAAGCCCGGGCTACGCCGGGGATGTTGCGGTCGCGGACGGCCGCATCGTCGCGCTCGGGCGCGCACCGGGCGAAGCGCGCGCTACCATCGATGCCAAGGGCCGCGTCGTCTGCCCCGGTTTTATCGACATCCACACCCACTATGACGCCCAGATCGTGTGGGATCCGCTGCTCTCGATCTCGCCCTGGCACGGCGTCACCACCGCGATCATGGGGAACTGCGGCTTCTCGATCGCGCCGACGCCCAACGACAGGCGCGACCTGATGCTGCGCACGCTCGAGCGGGTCGAGGGCATGAGCCTCGAGGCGCTCCGCACCGGCGTCCGCGCCGACTGGCCGATCGAATCGTTTCCGGCTTACCTCGACGCAATCGAGAAGCGCGGCATCCTGATCAACGTCGGCGCCTATATCGGCCATACGCCGGTCCGGATCACGGTGATGGGCGAGGACGCGGTCAAGCGCCACGCGACGCGGGACGAGATCAAGGCGATGGCCAAGATCGTGCGCGAGGCCAACGAAGCCGGCGCGGTCGGCTTTACCACCTCGATGACCAAGACCCAGTTCGCCTACGACGGCCACCCGATCCCGAGCCGGCTGTCGGACTGGACCGAGGTCGAGATGCTGGTCGCGGCGGCGGCTGCCGGCGGCGGGCGCGTACTCCAGAACTCCCCGGGAAGCCTCGAAGCGGTCGAGGTGTTCAGTCTGCTCGCCGGCAAGTACGACTTGGCTTACACCTGGACCGCGATCCTGGCCGGGCTCGACGGTCCCGGCTCGCACCGGCGCTTTTTGGATGAGGCGCACAAACGGGTCGAGCGTGGCTTGCGCGTCTATCCGCAGACCTCGCCGCAGCCGCAGCAGTTCGAGTTCACGTTCGATGCGCCGATCGTCTTCGACCGCAACGACCTGTTCGCGGCCACCCGCAAGACCGACCATGCCGGGCGCCTCGCGATCTATCGCGACCTCGAATTCCGACGCCGCTTCAAGGGGCTGGTGTTCGATGGCTTCGATGTTCTCCTGAACGACTGGACCGAGCGTGCCGTCATCACGCACGCACCGACCGAGCCCGCGCTCGCCGAACGGACGCTCGGCGCGGTCGCGGCCGAGCGCGGGCTCGATCCGGTCGATTTGGCGCTCGACTTGAGCCTGGCGTCGGACCTGAACGCCCGCTTTCGGCTCGACGTCGTCAATTTCGACCGCGCCGAAGTCGGGGAGATCTTGAACGACCCGGTCGGCGTGGTCGCGTTCTCGGATGCCGGTGCGCACGCGAGCCAGCTCTGCAACGCCAACTATACGACCCACATCATGCAGCATTGGGTGCGCGAGACCGGCGTGCTCAAGCTCGAGCAGGCCGTATGGATGCTGACTGCCCGCCCGGCGGAGGTGATGGGCTTGACCGATCGCGGCAAGCTCGCAACCGGCATGGCGGCCGATATCGTCGTGTTCGACCCCAAGACCATCGGTGCCAGCAAGCTCCGCCGCGTCAACGACCTGCCGGCCGGCGCGCCGCGGGTGGTCGTCGACGCGTTCGGGATCGACGCCGTGATCGTCAACGGCCGGATCGTGCGGCGAAACGGCGAGGCCGTGGTCCAGGCCGGCGACAAATTGCCGGGCAAGCTCTTGCGCGGGGCGAAAGCGGCATGAAGCCGCGCCTCGACCCGATCACGGTCGCGGTGCTTGCCAACCGGTTCGACGCGATCGTTCGCGAGATGTCGAACACGCTCCTACGCGCGGCCCGCTCCGCGGTGATCGCCTCGGCCCGCGATTTCAGTTGCACCATCGCCACCGCCGACGACCGCCTGCTCTCGGCGGCCGAGGGCATTCCGGTCCATGTCCTGGGTTCCGACCTTCAGACCCGCTCGATGCGCGACCTTCACCCCGACCTCGCGCGGGGCGATGCCTTTCTCCACAACGATCCCTATCTCGGCAACACCCACGCCGCCGACCACACCATCCTGGTGCCGGTGTATTTTCAGGGCCGCCACGTCTTCACCGCCTGTGCCAAGGCGCACCAGGCCGATATCGGCAACAGCGTGCCCTCGGCCTCGAATGCGGCCGCGCGCGACATCTACGAGGAAGGAGCGCTGGTGTTCCCGTGCATCCGGGTCGAGCGCGGCTACCGCCCGGTCGACGATGTGATCCGCATCGGCCGTGCCCGCATCCGCGTGCCCGATCAGTGGTACGGCGACTATCTCGCGGCGCTCGGTGCGGCCAGGATCGGCGAGCGGCGGCTGATCGCGCTCTGCGCCAAATACGGTTGGCGGACGATCGCCGCCTTTATCGAAGCGTGGTTCGACTATTCTGAGCGGCGCATGGTGCAGGCGATCGCGGCGCTGCCTAAGGCGCGCGTCGAGGCTGCGATCGTCCACGACCCGATCCCGCCGCTCTTGCCCGACGGCGTGCCGATCAAGGTCGCGCTCGACATCGATCCCAAGGCCGGGCGGATCGACGTCGATCTTCGCGACAACATCGACAACGTGCCGCTGGGCATCAACCAGTCCGAGGCCGCGGCGCGGGCCAACGCGATGATCGGTATCTTCAATTGCCTGGACCCCGATCTGCCGCGGAACGCCGGCTCGTTCCGCCGCGTCGCGATCCATTTGCGCGACGGCTGCATCGTCGGGCGACCCAAGTTCCCGCATTCGTGTTCGCTCGCGACCACCAATCTGGCCGATCGCCTGATCAACGCCGTGCAGTCGGCGTTCGCCGCGCTTTCCGCGAACCACGGCCTCGCCCACGGCGGTACCGGCAAGAACGCGGCGATCTCGGGTACCGATTTCCGCACCAACCGCCCGTTCGTGAGCCAGATCCAGGTGATCGTGAACGGCGGCCCGGCCGGACCTCGCGCCGACGGCTGGATCACCTACGGCATCCCCTGCGGCGGCGGCATGATCTATACCGAAAGCGTCGAGTTGGCTGAGCTCAAGGCGCCGGTCTTGATCCGGCACCAGCGCCTGCGCCCTTGCTCGGGTGGGGCCGGGCGGCGGCGCGGTGCGCCAGCCTCCGACGTCGCCTACGGTCCGCGCCGCGATACGCTGACCGTCGTGACGGCGTCCGACAGCCAGGTCCATCCGGCCCAGGGCGCCCGCGGCGGCGCCGACGGCCTGGCCGCAGCGCACTTCAAGATCGGGCGCGATGGCTGCGCGACCAAACTCGCGGGCATGGCGCGGACCGAGCTCGCGGCCGGCGAAACGATCCGGTTCGTCAACGCCGGCGGCGGCGGTTTCGGCGACCCGTTCGCGCGCGAGCCCGAGCGCGTCCTGGCCGACGTGCGACGCGGCTGGGAGACGCTCGAGCGGGCGGCCGAGATCTACGGCGTCGTGCTGTGTGGGTCGGTCATGGACGAGTCGCTCGCGATCGACCGCACCGCGACGGCAGCCAGGCGTGCGACGCAGACGGCGGGCTAGGAGCTAGTACCGGCTATCGCGGAAACGTGAGTCGGGCGGCCGCTCTGCGTTAAGCCCTCATGGTGAGCGTGTCGACCATGAGGGCCTTCGTCCTTCGACGGGCTCAGGACGAGGGCTTCTTCGAACGCACGCTCGGTCATCAATCTGTGATTCCGAGTACTAGCGCGCGCTCTTGCCGCCGTCGATCGAGCGACCGCCGTCGAGCGCGATCGCCTGGCCGGTCATAAACCGGGCTTCATCGCTCGCGAGGTAGGCGATCAGCGCCGCGACTTCCTCGGGCGTACCGACGCGGCCCACCGGGTGGCGGTCGGCCGCCGCTTGGGCGGCGGCGGCCGGGTCGGCGGTGCGCCGGTAGGCGGTCTCGACCATCGGCGTGTCGATGGTGCCGGGGCAGATGCAGTTGACGCGAATCTGGTCGCGCGCGCCCTCGAGCGCGAGCGTCATTGTCATGGCGACGATCCCGCCCTTGGAGGTTGCATAGGCGACCGCGCGGGCCAAGCCGCGAATACCGTTCAGGGACGCGAGATTGACGATCGCGCCGCCGCCGCGACGCTTCAGATGCGGCCACGCTTTCTGACAGCCGAGGAACGAGCCGGTCAGATTGACGGCAATGACTTCATCCCAGGTTGTGAGCGTGGTCTCTTCGACCGCGCCGCTCCGGAGGATCGCGGCGCAGTTCACCAGCCCATCGAGCCCGCCATGGCGGGCGATCACCCGCGCCAGCACCTCGTCCCAACTCTCGGCCCGCGCCACGTCGAGAACGTGACCGTCGAGGTTGCCGATTGCCGGCCGCTGGCTTTCGTTCAGGAGCCCGCACACGACCGTGCCGCCTTCGGCCGCGATCCGCTTGGCGGCGGCGTTGCCGATGCCGGAGCCGGCGCCGGAGATGAACACGACCTTGGCCTTGTACCGCGTGGAATCCATAACTTCCTCCGATCGCCGCTGACCGACGCTAACCTAAACCGTGTATGATCGCGGGGGAAAAGGCGAGACGGGAGGGTTGCGCCGTGAACCGGACGTCGCTGCGACCGATTACGGACGCCGATGTCGAGGCGTTCGAACGCGACGGGGTCGTTCATCTCGCTGGAGTGATCGACCCTGACTGGATCGCGCGCAGGCGCACGGCGCTCGACTGGGTACTCGGGCATCCGTCGACCCACGGCGCCGAGCTCGGTCGCGCCGGCGACACCGGCCGTTTCGTCTACGACAATTGGCTGTGGCGCTTCAGCGCGGACTTCCGTGCGTTTGCGTTCGATTCGCCGCTCGCCCCGCTCGCCGCGCGCATGATGCGTTCGCGCCGCGCCAATCTGGTGTTCGACTTCCTGTTGGTCAAGGAGCCGCACACCTCGACGCCGACGATCTGGCACCAGGACCAGCCCGCGATCAACCTCGACGGCACGCAGACCTGCGGGATTTGGCTCCCGCTCGACCACGTCACGCACGAAAGCGGCGCCGTCGAGTGGGTGCGCGGCTCGCATCGCTGGCCGCTCCACCGCGCGGTGACCGCGGGCGATCCGGACCGCCACGGCTATCTCAAAGGCGACGCCGGGATCGCCGACGGCGAGGACGAAGGCCGCCATCGCCCGCCGCTCCCCGACATCGGCACCAACCGCGACCGCTACGACATCGTCTGGTTCGAGACGGCGCCGGGGGACGCGATCGTCTCGAACCTGCGTACGGCGCACGGCGCGCCGGGTAATGCCACTGCCGGCCGCCGCCGTGCGATCGGTTACCGCTTTGCCGGCGACGACGCGCTCTATTACGAACGCAAGACCAAACTCGTGATCAAACCGCCGGTCGACGCCGGCCTCAAGCACGGCGATCCCTTTCCCGACGACCCGCGTCATCCTGTATTCCCGCGCGTGTGGCCGCGCGCCGAACCGAGTCACCCGCATGGCTAAACGCATCATTCGACCCGCGCGGTCCACCCGACCCAAGGTTACGTCCACGGCGTCTTGACCCATGGCGGGCTGCTGTTCGTCTCCGGCCAAGTCGCCAAGAACGCGGCCGACGAGTCGGTCGGGACCAACGATGCGGAAGCGCAACTCGTCCAGGTGTTCGAGAACCTCAAGGGCGTGCTCGCCGAGGCCGGCGGCAGCTTCGCCGACGTGGTCAAGATCAGCGTTTATTTTACCGACCGCAGTCAGCTTCTCGCGTACCGCACGGTGCGCGCTCGGTACATGACGAATGACGACCAAGCCGCGACCGGCATGATCGTCCAGGCGATGCCGAACCCGGCCTGGCTCATGGAAATCGAAGTCGTCGCCGACCTCGCCAAGCCGAGGCGGCGGGCGGCGCCGGCCAGCCGGAAGCCGCGCCGCCGCGCCCGCCGGCGCTAACGCCGTTCGCTACTCGATGTGGAAGATGCCGTCGTCCGGCAGCTTGTCGATCATGCCGGCATCCAAATAGAGCTTCATCTCGGCCTTGAGCTGCACCAGCAGGTCCTTGGCCGGGATGCCGTACCACGACATCTTGCGCCCGTGGAACCCGTTCTTGTACATCGCCTCGATGATGTAGGGCTCTAGCGCCGCCCCGCCCGACCCTTGGCCGCCGGAGACGGCCGTCTTGGGCTCGAGCACTTTGATCGCCGCCGGCACGTCCTTGTCCACGAACGTCTGCGCTTCGGCCAAGGTCTTCAGCACCTTAGCGCCTCCGCCCTTGTTGGCGGCGAGCCAGTCGGCGCGCATGGTCAGCACCTGGTACATGCGCTCGCGCCCGAGCATCTTGGCGACTTCCTGATCGGGGAACATAAGCACTTTGTAGGCGCCGGGCTGGTTCTTCTCGAGCGCAATGGTGTGCTCGAGCAGCGGCATTGCGGCGTCGAAGTCGCCGCGCTCGACCAGCTGAATCGCCTGCAGGATGTCGATGTTGTCGACCTTGAGGTCCTTGTCGGGGTCGAGCCCATCGCGCACCATGATCGCGCGCAAATACGCCCAAATGTAGGAGGCTTTCGGTACGCCGACCTTCTTGCCCTTGAGATCCTTGAGCGAGTTGACGCCGGCATTGGCCTTGACGATCAGCGGCCACGGATACGTGGCCGAGGCGCCGACGATCCGGATCGGCGCGCCCTTGTTGTAGTTGGTGACGAGGTAGTTGATGCCCGAGAAGTGGAGGCCGTGATAGGCGCCGGACAGGTAGTCGTTGACCCACGGCGTGAAGGTCGTGCGGATCTGCCAATCGAGGTTCCAGCCGTTCTTTTCGTCGAGCTTCTGCGCCTTGATGATCGCCATCGGATGGGCGCTGATCGAGGGACCGGGGAAGCTCGAAAGGCCGGCGGTTGGCGCCTGCGCCTCGGCGGCTCCGGCCGCGAACACCAAACCCGCGGCCGCACCGAGCGCGCCCGCAGTCAATCGCCGCATGAACGTCATGTGTTTCCTCCCTGAGCGACCGAACGGCCGCATACGAAGATTGTGCGCCCGCGCCGAGACCGTTGCAACACAACCGGGCGTCAGTCGCTCTTCTGCCACGACTTGGTCGCGATCGCGACCTCGCCCGGCTGCACCAGCAGCGGCTTGATCGCGGCATTGTAGGCGGCGAGCCACGGCGCCTTACCGACGCCATCGAGCGCGGCACGGTCGGCGTAGAGTTCGAACAACCGCACCGTATCGGGATCCTTGTCGTCGGTGCAGATGAAGAACGCGAGCACGCCCGGGTTCTTGGTGACCTCGGGCTTCACGAAGTTCTCCATCGCACGCAACAGGTCGGCGCGTTTTCCTGGGTGCGTCTTGTAGGCGATGAACAGGCTCACGGAACTCATGGGCGTTTCTCCAGGTCTGGATGAAGTCAGCCGGATACGCTGACGCGGTGGAAGGTGACGCGACCGCCGCCGGCGTAGTCGACCCGATAGGCCTTGGGTGCGTCGGGATGGCCGCGTTCGACCGGATCGGGGTCGAGCACCGTACCGAAGCGGGCGGCGAACGCGACCTGGTCGGCGACCGCAAGCCCCTGGCTGCGGATCACCATGATTCCGTCGTGGTCGAGCCACGCCTGGTAGATCGCGTTGAAGGCGTTATCGCCAAGCCCGTGGAGGTCGACGCCCGTCACCTCAGCGCCGAATGAGCCGGCGAATTGTCATGGTCATCGCGTCATCCTCCGTTGACGGCGACGCGTTGGAAGTCGACGCGCCCGCCACCGCTATAATCGCCGAGCGCATAGTGCAGGTTGCAACGGTTGTCCCACACCACGAGATCGCCCGGCACCCAGTGGTGGCGCAGCACGAACTGGGGCTGGGTGCAATGCGCGGCCAGGAACTTGAGCAGCGCTTCGCTCTCCGCCGGCGCGAGCCCGACGATTTCGGTGGTGAAGCCTGGACTCACATACAGCGCTTGGCGGCCGGTCTCGGGGTGCGTGCGCACCATCGGGTGGACGGCGGCAGGATCTCCCTCGTCGTCGTGCCGCCGGATCGGCACCGGCCGCTGCACCGCCTTGAGCGGCGCCAGGAACGCCCGCATCGACGCCGACAGCGCGTCGTAGGCGGCGTAGAGATCGGCGAACAGGATGTCGCCGCCCTTGGGGGGCATCGCCCGCACGTAGAGGAGCGAGGCGCCGGCCCACTCGGTCTCGTAGGCATAGTCGGAATGCCAAGCGGCGCCGGTCTGGGTGAAATCGAGGAGCTTGGGTGCGTCGGCGACGTCGAACGCCGAGGAATAGACCATCGGGTAATCGGGCAGCCCGAACTCGGGCGGATCGGGCGTCCGTACGGTGCCGAACCGACTGGCGAAGGCGAGTTGGCTTGCCGGCGTCAACCGTTGGTCGCGCACCACCATGACGCCGTCATGGTCGAGCCAGGCCTGATGGATGGTGCGGAACAGATTGGCGCCGATCTCGCCGTTCAAGTCGATGCCGCTCACCTCGACGCCAAACGAGCCGGCGAGACGCTTGATTTCAAGACTCATCCGAGGACTCCGGGCCCGACCGTTAGCCGCATACGCTGACGCGGTGGAAGGTGACGCGACCGCCGCCAGCGTAGTCGCCCATCGCGTTGTGGAGGTTGCAGCGGTTATCCCAGAACACGAGATCGCCGGCAATCCAGCGGTGGCGGAGGATGAAGGCCGGCTGGGTGACGTGGTCGTTGAGGAACCCGAGCAGGGCGTGGCTCTCCTTGGAGCTCAAGCCGACGATCGCGGTCGTGAAGCCGGGCGACACGAACAAGATCTTGCGGCCGGTCTCGGGGTGGGTGCGGACGATCGGGTGGACCGACCCTGGTTTGCCGTCGCGGTGTTTGACGTGGGCGGCCGAAGAATGCACCGCCGCGAGCGGCGCTAGCATCTGTTGCATCGCCGGCGACAGCGCGTCGTACGCCGCATAGAGGTCGGCGAAAAAGATGTCGCCGCCCTTGGGCGGCATCTCGATCACGTGCAGAATCGATACGCCCGACCAGGTACCGGCATCGGCATAGTCGGCGTGCCAGGCATTGCCGGTGTCGACGAAGTCGCGGGGCTTGGGGGTTTCCGCGACCGGGTACGACACCCGGTAGACGAGTGGGTGCCCGGGTAAACGGTGGTCGGGTGGGTCGGGGTCGATCAGCGCGCCGAACCGGCTGGCAAGGTCGACGTGCTGGACTGGGGTCATGCGGTGCTGATCGCGTACCACCAGGATGCCATCGTGATCGAGCCACGTCTGCTTGAGCGTCTGGAACAGGTTGTCGCCGATCCCGTGGGCGAGGTCGACTCCCCGCACCTCGGCCCCGAATGCGCCCGACAAGGGCGAGATGGTAAAGGTCATCGCCCGCCTCCTGTCCTCAATCGCATGCGCCTGCCGCCGCAAGCTTGATCCGCCCGGCGACGTGATCGAGCCGGTCGAGCGCGGCAAACACTGCCGGCGCGCTTTCGGTAAAGCGCTCGGCCTCGCCCGGTTTGAGGCGCCCCGACCAGCGCCAGAACGCGCGCAGCATGGTCGCGGCGACGCCGTTCTCGCGCGCCGCCAGCGCCTCGCTCAATTCGGCGTAAGCGGCGGCTGCCTCGATCGGCAGTCGCGGATCGTATTGGCGGTGATCGACCAGCATGCCCACCGACTGTAGCAGCAGCCACAGTCGATAGCTTGTGCCCACCGTCGCTGTGCGCTGCGGGCCGGCGGGGTCGTCGAGGTAGGCGGCGAAGCGCTCACGGAATTTCCGCTGCTCGGCGGTGAGCGCAAACAAGCCGTTGGCTTGGGCCTCGGCCAGCACGAGCGCGGCTTCGTCGCGGCGGACCGCGCACGGCGCGCGGTCGACGCGCTCGATCCAGCGTTCAAACCCGGCCGGCGTGCGCGCCAGCGCATCGGTCAAGAAGGCCGCTGCGTCCTGGGCGCGGCCGGGTGTTGTCGCGACGACCATCGCGACCGCCAACAGCGCGGTCGCCCCGACCAACCGCGTCTTGAAACGGCAGTCGCTCTGCCCCTGCAAGCTCATTAGAATGCCAGTATACATCGACCGCCCCGGTCCCCTCCCCGTGACCATTATCGCCGCCCTCGTCGTCGCCCTCGTTGCGCTCGTCCCGATCATGACCGGGTTGTGGCTGCAGCAGAAACGCACCGGCAATGCCGGCGTCGTCGATATCGCATGGTCGTTCGGGACCGGCATCGCCGGTGCGTGGCTGGCACTGGTGCCGATCGAGGAGGCGGCGAGCTATGCGCCGCGCCAGTGGCTGGTGGCGGCGATGGCGGCGCTGTGGTCGGCACGGCTCGGCTACTACATCCTGGCCCGTAACCGGGGCCGCGGCGAGGACCCGCGCTACCGCGCTTATCGCGAGCAGCACGGTGCCCGCGCCGACGCCAAGCTGTTTGCGATGTTCCAGTTCAATGCCGTGTTTGCGTTGATATTCGGCGCCCTGATGATGATTGCCGCGCGCAATCCGACCCCGGCCTTCGCCTGGACGGATGCGCTCGGGCTCGCCATCTGGCTGGCGGCGGTCGGCGGCGAAACTGCCGCCGATCGCACCCTCGAGCGGTTCAAGGCCGACCCGGCGAACCGCGGCCAGGTGTGCGATCGCGGCTTCTGGCGCTACTCGCGCCACCCCAACTACTTCTTCGAGTGGCTGCACTGGTTCGCTTACGTCGCGATCGCCGCGGGGGGTGGCTTCGGTTACCCGTGGGCGTGGCTGACGTTGGCCGGCCCGCTCGCGATGTACGTGATCGTCAACCGTATGACCGGGATTCCGCCGACCGAGCGCCATTTGCTCGTGTCGCGGGGCGAGGCCTACCGCGCCTATCAGGCGCGCACCAACGCGTTTTTCCCCGGGCCGGTTCGGCGGCCGTAACCCGCATGACGCTGCTCGATTTCGGCATCGGCCTCGCCGAGCGCGGCCTGATCCCCGATCCTGGCCTGCGCCTCGCGATCCGCGCCATGTTGCGCAACCGCCTGCGGCAGCTTCCGGCCGCCGCCGACGCTCGCGCCGCCGAGGCCGCGTTTGCAGCCCGGATGTCCGACTTTCCGATCGCGATCGCGACCGCCGATGCCAACCAGCAGCATTACGAGGTGCCGGCCGCTTTTTTCGCGCTGGTGCTGGGGCCGCGGCGTAAGTACTCGTCCTGTTACTACCCGGCCGGGGTCGCCGATCTCGCCGCCGCCGAGGACGCGGCGCTCAGCGAGACCTGCGTGCACGCCGACTTGGCCGACGGCCAGGACGTGCTCGAACTCGGCTGCGGCTGGGGCTCGCTCACCTTGTGGATGGCGGAACGCTATCCTAAGAGCCGCATCACCGCGGTCTCGAACTCGGTGTCGCAACGGCTGCACATCGAGGCGGCGGCCGCCGCGCGCGGCTTTGCCAATGTCGCGGTCGTCACCGCCGACATGAATACGTTCGATCCCGGGCGCCGCTTCGATCGCGTGGTGTCGGTCGAAATGTTCGAACACATGAGTAATTGGGACGCGTTGCTGCGGCGCCTCGCCGGTTGGCTCGAGACCGACGGCGCCGCCTTCATCCACGTGTTCGCGCATCGCCATAGCCCGTACCGCTTCGAGACCGCCGGCGCCGGCAACTGGATGGGCCGCTATTTTTTCACCGGCGGCATCATGCCGAGCGACAACCTGCTCCATCGGTTTGCTGGTGTTTTGCGCGTCGCCGAGGCGTGGCGCTGGGATGGAACCCATTACGCGCGGACCGCCGAGGCCTGGCTCGCCAATATCGACCGCTACCGGGACCACGTCCTGCCGATCCTCGCGGGGACCTATGGCCGCGACGCGGCGCGGTGGCTGCAGCGCTGGCGGTTGTTCTTCCTTGCCGTCGCCGAACTCTTCGCCTTTGCCGACGGCGGCGAATGGGGCGT
The DNA here is from genome assembly GCA_945903685.1 of Rhizobium sp. Q54. Classification (GTDB taxonomy): domain Bacteria; phylum Pseudomonadota; class Alphaproteobacteria; order SHVV01; family SHVV01; genus SHVV01. The sequence continues at coordinate 15,260 of CAMDOQ010000002.1, read as the reverse complement.
CATGCATTATCGGTTGGTGCGGGCCTAGCGCCGGCCGGGGCGCGGTGACTTGGGCCGGGAATGGTAGTAGGAATCGCGGATCGGACAGGGCCGCGGCCGCGTCCTAGCACAGGAGAATTTCATGCACGGTTTGAAGACGGTTTGGATGGCGGCGGTGGCAGCCATGGTCGGATTGGCGGTGGCGGCGAGCGATGGCTACGCCCAAGGTCAATCGCAGCAGGCGCCCGGCCAGCAGAAAGCAGCGGCGGCCAAGGAGAAAGCGGCCGAAAAGCAAGGCGCCAAGAAGGAAATGAAGGCTGCCAAGAAAGACGCCAAGGACGAGTGCAAAGCGCTCCAGGGCACCGACAAAGACGCTTGCATGAAGAAGGCGGCCGAAGCCGCCAAGGCCAAGAAAGACATGGCCAAGGACAAAGATAAGGCCAAGAAATCGAGCGCGCCCAAGACCGACCGTAAGAAACCGGGCACAGCGCAGAACGCGGCGCTTAGCTATCCCTTTCTCGCCTAGTCCGACGCCGATCCTCGTCGCGGCGCTGGCGTTGTGTTTAACGCCAGCATCGCCATGCCTGCTCGATGCGAGACGCGGCACGGCGTACGGGCAGTCGCCAATGCCGCAGAGCCGGCTGCTGCCCGCCGCCCGGTCGCACGCGCCGCTTGCCAAGAGCCGCCTCCTGCCGCCGGCGCGGGCGCGAACGCCGCTGCCGGTAGCGCCATTCGAGTGATGGAAACCGGTAACACCCGTCGAGTGATGGAATGACCGGGCGCGTACGGGTGGCGGTGGTTGGCGTCGGCCACTTCGGCGCCTATCACGCTGACAAGGTGGCCGCGCTCGCGACGGCCGAGCTCGTCGCCGTCGCCGACCGCGATCCTGCGCGCGCGCAAGCGGTCGCCGCCAAGCACGGGGTGCGGTGGGCGACCGACTACCGCTCGCTGGCGAGCGACGTCGATGCCGTCTCGGTCACCGTGCCGACGGTTGCCCACGAAGAGGTTGCAGCCGCGTTCCTCGCCGCTGGCAAGCACGTCCTGGTCGAGAAGCCGATCGCGCACGATCTTCCGGCTGCCCGCCGCCTGATCGCACTCGCCGCGGCGCGCGGCGTCGTGCTGCAGGTCGGGCACCTGCCGCGGTTCTACGGGGTGGTCGCGGCGCTCAAGGAAAAGCTCGGCCGCCCGCTCTTCATCGACGCCGTCCGCATCGCGCCGTTCAAACCGCGCGGCACCGACGTCAACGTCATTCTCGACCTGATGGTGCACGATCTCGACCTGATCGCCGCGCTGGTCGACGCCCCGCTGGTGGCGGTCGATGCCGCCGGCGCTGCCGTGATCTCCGGCTTCGAGGACATCGCCAACGCCCGGCTCAAATTCGCGACCGGTTGCGTCGCGACCATGACCGCGAGCCGGATCAGCCTGAAGACCGAGCGCAAGATGCGGATCTTCCAGGACGACGCCTATCTCACGGTCGATTTCGACCAGCGCACGATCCGGGTCATCCGCAAGAAGGCCGGCGAACTCGCGCCCGGAATTCCCAATGTCGAGATCGAGGATCGCGTGTATGAGGACGGCGACCCGTTGGCCGCCGAAATCGCCTCGTTTATCGCCGCGATCCAGGGCGGCACGCCGCCGCTGGTGTCGGGCGAAGACGGCCTGCGCGCGCTCGAGGGTGCGATCAGGGTGAACGACGCGCTCAAAGAGCACGCCGCGTTCGTCGCCCGCGCCCGCGGCTAACCGGCCGCTTTTTCTTCGAGAAAATCGAGCACCGCACGCGCCGCCCGCTCGCTCGGCGGCGGTTCGCGTCCGCCCAGTGTGGCGATCGCCTGGGCCAGCCCGGCGCGCTGGGCATCGCGTGCGCTTGCGTCCGCGACTAGCGTTGCAAGCGTCGCGGCGATCGCGTCGGGCGTGCAGCGGTCCTGCAGCAGTTCCGGAACGACCTCGCGATCGACCAGAAGATTGACCATGGCGACGCGCTCGACCGTGAGCCAGCGCCGGATCAGGAACGCGCTCAATGCGCTCACGCGGTAGGCGACCGCCATCGGCACGCCGGCCAACGCGAGTTCGAGCGTCGAGGTGCCGGACTTGGTGAGGGCGGCGGTCGCGGCGGCGAAGGCGTCGAATTTTTCCATGCTGTCGGCGACTGGGATCGCGGCAACGGGCCACGGCCGGACCAGATCGCGCACCATCGCTGCGGTCGCCTCGACGGTCGGGATTGCGGCGGCGAGGCCGGGAAATCGCGGGGCGAGCTTGGCGAGCGCGGCGCCGAAGACCGGGAGCAGGCGGCGGACCTCGCCGGCCCGGCTACCGGGCATCAAGACGATCAGCGGTTGTGCGGACCCGAGCCGGTGGCGGGCGCGGAAACGGGCGGCATCGCCGCGATCGGCCCCGGACTCCAGGATCGAATGCCCGACGAACGTGCACGGCACGCCGAACGGCGCGAAGAATGCGGGCTCGAACGGCAGCAGCACCAGCATGTGATCAATCAGGTGCTTCAATCGGTGGCCGCGCTCGGCCTTCCACGCCCATAGCTGCGGTGCGACGTAGTGGACGACCGGAATCCCGAGCGGGCGGAGTCGCTTGGCGAGGCGAAGGTTGAAACCGGGCGAATCGATCGTGACGACGACCGCCGGCCGCGCCGCGCGCACCGCCGCGACGGTCTCGCCGAGCCGGCGGATCAAGCGCGGTAAGTGCGGCAGAATCTCGGCCAACCCGATCAGGGCGAGTTCACGCATCGGAAACAGGCTCGCGAGCCCTTGCGCCGTCATCGCCGGACCGCCAATTCCCGCGAATCGGACGTGACTGCCGGTCAACCGCTTGAGCGCGCCGAGCAGGCGGCCCCCCAGATTGTCGCCGGACGACTCGCCGGCAACGACGAAGATGAGAGGGGCGGAGGAAGACATGCGGGCCGATGGTTCGGCCGCGAAGCTATCACGGAGGGCGGGGGGCGTGGACGGCGGCGTTCGGCTCGCCTAGAACCGGGGCCGGATACGGCAAGGGTTGGGAAAGATGCGGTTTGCGATCATCGGTACCGGCGCGGTCGGAGGTTACCTGGCGGCGCGGCTGGCGGCGGCGGAAAACGACGTCGTGTGCGTGGCGCGCGGCGCGCACCGCGCCGCAATCGAACGCGACGGGTTGAAACTCCTGAGCCCGCTCGGCGATGCGACGGTTCGGGTCAGGGCGCGCGAAACCTTGGCCGGCGAGCCGCCGGTCGATGCCGCGCTGGTGACGGTCAAGTTGGGCGATACCGACGCCGGCATGGTGGCCGCGCGCGCCGCGATCGGCGCCGAGACCCGGGTCATCTCGTTTCAAAACGGGGTTGAGGGGCACGTGCTGCTCGCGCGCCACGCCGCGGCGGCGCGGGTGCTGCCGGGCAGCGCCTATATCGGCGCCGAGGTCGCGGGCCCCGGCGTTGTCCGCCATTTCGGCACGCTCGCCCGCTTCGTATTCGGCGCGCTCGACGGCGCGCGCGACCCCGTGGCCGAAGCCGTGCTGGCAGCATTCAAGGCGGCCGGGATCGACAGCCATATTCCGGACGGCATCGTCCGGGTGCTGTGGGCCAAGTTCGTGTTCCTGGCGGCGCTCTCCGGCGTCGGCACGGCGGCGCGGGCGACGACCGATCGTATCGCGCAAACGCCCGAGCTCCGCGCCGCGTTCCGCGCCGCGATGGCCGAGACCTATGCGCTGGCTGGCGCCCGCGGCATCGCGCTTCCCGCCGATCTGCTCGATCGACAGGTCGGTGTGCTCGACAGCATGCCGGCCGGCCAGAAGGCCTCGATGCTGCAAGACCTCGAGGCCGGGAAAAAACTCGAGCTGCCGTGGCTTGCCGGCGCGGTCGTGCGCATGGGCGCCGAGAGCGGCGTCGCCACGCCCGTCAACGCGACGCTCGCCGCCGTTCTCGTGCCGTTCCGGGACGGCGCGCGCTAGCCCCGGCGCATATCGCGCGGTAGCATGCCGCCGGCAATGTTCCGCGCATGACGCCCAACCGCCCCGTCCATCTCAAGTTCGCGTTCCCGCCGCTCCACGGCCGCGTCGCTGTCGCCGAGTGGGCGGTACGCGTCGACCTGGCTGCCGCCTACCGGCTCTCCGCCCATTTCGGGATGGAAGAGATGATCCGGAACCACATCTCGGCGCGGGTGCCGGGAGCGTCAGACGAGTTTCTGGTCAAGCCGGCGGCGATCCGCTTTTCCGAAGTGACGGCGTCCAACCTGATCAAGGTGAGCGTCGCGGGCGAGCGGCGCGACGCGGCGCCGCTGCCGGCCGATCAGGCCGGCATCAACATCCACGGCGCCGTCTACGAGGCGCGGCCCGACGTTCACGCCGTTCACCATAGCCACACCATTGCCGGGATGACGGTCGCCGCGCAAAAGGACGGCCTGCTGCCCTTGAGCCAGCACGCACTTCGTTTCTACGACCGGCTCGCGTACCACGCGTATGAGGGAATCGCGCTCGCGTCCGACGAGCGAGTGCGGCTCAAGCGCGATCTGGGCGGCGCGGCGCGCGGCATGATCCTCCGCCACCACGGGCTCTTGACCGCGGGCCGTTCGGTCGCCGAGGCGATGGTGCTGATGTACTACCTCGACCTTGCCTGTCAGATTCAAGTGAAGGCGCAGGCGACCGGCGCCGCGCTCACCACCCCGGCGCCCGAAGTGTGCCAGGAGATTGCACGGCAAATCGAAGGCAACGGTCTGACGGGCGATGAGGAGTGGCCGGCACTCCGCCGGCTCGCCGAGGCGCTCGATCCGGCCTACGCGACCTGACGGCGCAAGGGCTTGGGGGTGGGGCGCAGGCCCCATCTAGGGCGAGGCCCGCGCCGTAAGTTTTCCCTTGCGCTGGGGCTCGCCCACCCGTATCTCTTGCCGGCCTCGACGGTCCTAAACCGTTGTTTCCACCGAAAAAATGGAGAGACGCCCCTGGTCCAGGTATTCGTACGCGACAACAACGTCGACCAAGCCCTGCGCGCGCTCAAGAAGAAGATGCAGCGCGAGGGACTGTTTCGCGAAATGAAGCGCCGCCGCGCGTACGAGAAGCCCTCGGAAAAGCGCGCCCGCGAGAAGACCGAAGCGATCCGTCGCGCTCACAAGCTCGCCCGCAAGCGCGCGCAGCGCGAGGGCACGGTCTAGCCAGATCGATATCGACGGCGTCTGCGACCGACGCCGACGACCCGCCCTCTCCGAACGTTCCTTCCGCAATGCCGACCCGAGCCGCCTTCGCCGCGCAACTGCTTCGCGACGCGGCCGCCTTTTTCCGCAGCGTTGCCGATCAGAATCCGACCCTCGCCGATCAGATGGGCGAGAGCGCACGCTTTTATGACGTTGCCGCCGGCTGGCTCGACGAAGACCCGGTCGCCGAGATTCCAGCGAACGTCGCCGCTCCGACAACGCCGGCGAGCGAGCCCTGACCCGCTCCCACTCGCTCCGCTCGCTCCCTCCCCCTCGGAGAGGGGGAGGGAAGGGTGGGGGTCGCTAGTTCTTCTTGGTTTCGCTGCCGTCGGGGTTGAAGCGTTTGACCGTCGCGCCCTTGCGCAGGCTGTCGATTGCTTCGCCGACCACGACCTGGCTCTCCTGCGCCCGGATCTCTTCCTTGCTTTCTTCGAACGAGGGCGGCGGCGATGAGCGCTTGTCCTCAACCTTGATCACGTGCCAGCCGTACTTGGTCTTGACCGGGGTCTTGGTGTAGGCGCCCTTGTCGAGCGCGAACGCGACTTGCGAGAACTCGGGCAGCATCTGCTCGCGCTGGAAGTAGCCTAGGTCGCCGCCGGTGCCCGACGACGGCCCCTTCGACTTCTCCTTGGCGAGCGTCACGAAATCGACGCCCTTGTCGAGATCGGCGATCAGCTTCTTGGCCGCGTCTTCGCTCTCGACCAGGATGTGGCGGGCGTGGACTTCTTCGCGCGGCGGCACCGACTTGATCATGCGCGCGTAGGAGTCCTTCAGGCGCTCGTCGGTCAGCTGATCGGTCAGGACCTTGTTGACGTAGGCTTCCTGCAGCACGTTCTCGACCGCGAACGCGACCCGCCGCTTGACCTCGGCGTCGCCCTCGACGTTCGCCTTCTTCGCCGCCTGGATGATGATGCGGCGGTCGACCACGGCGCTTACCAGCTCGTCGAATATCTGCGGGAGCGGCATCTGCCGGTACTGCGGCGGCAGCGCGGCGTGATACTGGGCGAGTTCGCTGAAGCGGATCTCCTCGCCGTTGACGACCGCGACCACCGAATTGTCGCCGGGCGCCGGACGTGCGGCTACCGGCTTGTCGGACTTGGGGGCCGCCGGCTTCGGCCCGCTCTGCGCGAGCGCCGGACCGGCGAGGGCGAACGCCGTGAGGGCGGCGGTAAGGGCGAGGGCGCGCATAGCAGGGTTCCTTTCCGGATCGCGGGCGAGGCCGAGCCTAGCAGGGGCGTTTCGGCCGCTCCACGTGAATATGGGCCGTAATTCCTGTAGCGTTGGCGCCGACGCGACGCCAGCAGGGGGAGCACGGCATGGACCTCAAGAAGGTTCTCAACGACATCGTTCACGAGATCAAACCCGAACTCGGCGTCGCCAAGGTCGCCGACTATATCCCCGCGCTTGCCAAGGCCGATTCGCACAAATTCGGGATCGCGGTGACGACCGTGATCGGCGAAACCTTCCAAGCCGGCGACGCCAAGGTACCGTTCTCGATCCAGAGCGTTTCCAAGCTCTTCACGCTGACCCTGGCGCTCCGCGAAGTGGGCGACGGGCTCTGGAAACGCTTAGGCCGCGAGCCCTCCGGCAATCCGTTCAATTCGCTGGTGCAGCTCGAGCGTGAGAACGGGGTTCCGCGCAACCCCTTCATCAACGCTGGCGCGATCGTGGTCGCCGACGTGATCGTTTCGGCCGCCAAGCGCTCGCGCCACGACGATCCGGCCGGCAATATCCTCCAATTCGTGCAGACCCTGGCCGACGATCCCAAGGTGCGGATCGATCGCATCATCGCCAAGTCGGAAGCCGACACCGGCTATCGTAACGTCGCGCTCGCCAACTTCATGAAGTCGTTCGGCAACCTCGAGAACGAGCCCGAGGCCGTGCTCGAGACCTATTTCAAGCAGTGCGCGATCGAGATGAACTGCGTCGACCTCTCGCGGGCCGCGCTCTATCTCGCGAATTTCGGCCGCGATCCCTTGACCGGCGACCGCATCGTCAAGAGCGAGCAGGCGACCCGCATCAACGCGATCATGATGACGTGCGGCCACTACGATGCCTCGGGCGAGTTCGCGTTCAAGGTCGGGCTGCCGGGAAAGAGCGGGGTCGGCGGCGGCATCATCGTCGTCGTGCCGGGCAAGATGACGGTCGCGGTGTGGTCGCCCGGCCTCAACAAGCAGGGCAATAGCCACGCCGGCACCATCGCGCTTGAACTGTTCGCGGCTAAGACCAAGAGCTCGCTGTTCGGGACGACAGGACGGAAGCACTAACGCTGCCGCCATAACTCCGGCACCGCCGGCAGCGCGACGGCGATCACCACTAGGACCGCCGCAGCGACGTCGAGCGCGCTGATCGGTTCGTCGAGGAAGACGGCCGCCAGCGGCACGCCGATCGGTGCGACCAGGGTATAGTAGAGATTGATGCGTGCGACCGGGTGGTAGCCGAGCGCGTAGTTGTAAATCCCGAACGTCACCGCGCTCACCATGATGCCGATATAGGCGAGCGTCGCCCAGGTCGCCGCGGGCGCGGTCGCGATCCAGGCGAAGGCGCCGGCCTCGGGTGCCGCGAACGGCGTCACCGCGTAGCCCGCGACCGCCGCGCCCAGTAGCTGCCATGCCGTCACCACCAAAGGCTTGCCGTGGTGGATGGCGAGCCGGCGCTGCACGAGCTGGACGGCGACGATGAAGACGATCGTCCCCAGAATGAGAACGTCTCCCGCGAGCGAGGTGTCGAGCGCGCCGGCATCGTCGGCGACCAGGAGCGCGGTGCCGGCGAGCGCCAGCCCCGAAGCCACGAGCACCACGCTAGCCGTCCGCTCGCGCAGGAACACCCAGCTCATCGCTGCGGTCACGACTGGAATGGTCGCGAAGATCACGGTCGCGCTCACCGCCGAGGTGAGCTTCAAGCCCCAAAAGGTGAGCATCGAGGCCGCGCCCGGTTCGACCAGCCCGACCACGAACGCGCGCCAGCCGATCGCGCGGGCTTCGACTTTCTCGCCGGTCACGAGGATGAACGCCCAGAGAACACCCGCGCCCAGCGTGAAGCGGAGTGCGATCAGCTCGGCGACCGGGATCACCGTCATCGCCGATTTGGCGGCGACGTAGATCGTCGCCCACAACGTCACCGCCGCCACCAACGCGACGTGCGGGAGTGCCGGGTGGCGGGGCAGCAGCGGCGCGGTCACGGTGCCGCGCGGCGCGCGCGGGCGGCGCGGCTGAAGTGGGCGAGGAAGGGGAGCACGACTCCGGCGACCACGAGGGCAACCGCGGCCGCTTCGCGCCAGCCGACCGGCTCGGCCAGGAATATCGCGGCCAGTGGTACGCCGAGCGGCGTGATCAGGACGATGTAGAGGCTGACGCGCGCCGCCTCGATGCCGCGAATGCCGAGGTTGTAGAACACGAACGCGACCCCGCTCACGAGTACGCCCAAGTAGGCGAGGATCGCAAACGTCGTGGGCGAGGCTTCGGCGACCCACGCGAATGTTGCCCCGCTCTCGGCGAGCGCAACGATCAAACCAGCCGCAGTAGCGCCGGTCATCTGGATCGCCGTCAGCGCGAGCGGCGACACCGGCGCCTGGGTCACCCGCCGCAGCACCAGGATCGCGCCGCACGCAGCCAACAACCCGAACGCGATGATGGCGTCGCCCATGAGCGTCGCGTCGCTCCCGGGCGCAGTCCCCGACACCATGACCACGGTGCCGCCGATCGCGAGGAACGAGCCCGCGAACAAGAGCGGGTTCAGCGATTCGCGCAGGAAGATGCGGCCGAGGAACGCGGTCGCGAGCGGCATCAGCGCGAAGATGACGATGCCGTGGGTCGCCGAAGTGCGGGCGAGGCCCCAATAGACCACGACCGTGATGAAGCCGGGCTCGAACAGGCCCACCGCGAACGCCCGGCCGGTGATGCGCCTGAGCCCACGCAGCTCGCCGCTCACGAGCGCAACCGCCCAGAGAAAGAGCGCGCCGACGCCGAAGCGCACGAGACAGAGCTCGCCGATCGGAATGGTCGCGATCGCCGCCTTGCTGGCGACAAAGGCCGACGCCCACAACAACGCGGCGCCGGTCATGGCGAAATGCGGCAGCATCGCGGGTCTCATCGCCACCCCGCACGGGCGCGGACGAAGGCATCGGCCGCAGCCGGCAGCGCGACGCCGGCCACGGTCGCGGCAATCAGGGCGACATCGCGCGCGCTGAGCGGCTCGCCCAGGAACAGCCACGCGAGCGCGACGCCGATCGGGCTGATCAGGACGACGTAAAGCGTCACCTGCGCCGCTTCGAGCCGCTTGAACGCGAAGTTATAGATCGGCGAGGCGAAGCCGCTCACGCCGAAGCCGAGGAACAGGATGGTCGCAAGCGTGCCGGCTTCGGCCGCGCCGACCCAGGCGAACGGCGCGCCGCCGGCCGCGACCACGGCGATGACCAGGCTCGAGGTCGCGGCGCCCGCCAACTGGTAGGCGGTCGCGGCGACCGCGGAGCCGGCGTTCGCTTGGGCGTTGCGGCGGAGCGCGAGCGCCGCCACGCAGGCGAGGAGAAGCGCGATCGCAATCAACGCATCGCCGGCGAGCGAGGCTTCGGTGCTGGCGGCGCGACCGGTGACGAGGAGGACCGTCGCGGCGATTGCCACCGCGGCGCCGATGATCAAGGACGGCCGGAACGCCTCGCCGATGAAGATCCGGGCCAAGAGCGCGGTTGCCACCGGCATCAGCGAGAAGATCACGACCGCGTGGACGGCCGAGGTTTGCGACAGGCCCCAATAGCCGATCGCGGTGACGATGCCGGGCTCGACCGCGCCGATCGCTGCGGCGCGGAGCGCAATCCGTGGCGACACCGAACGAAGACCGAACGCCTTGACCGTCGCCCACTGCGCGCATCCGCCGAGCGCCACCCGTAGGAACGCGAGCTCGGCGAACGGTACGACCGGCAGCACCGCCTTGCTCGTCACCGCCGCCGATGCCCACAGCAGCGCCGCCACTACCATCGCGAGATGGGCGCTCACGGAGCGCGCCTCATGTCGGCGCCGTGCTCGGCGCGCGTAGGCGCCGAAGCGCGGCGACCGCGACCGGGATCGCGACGCCGGCTGCCACCAGCGCAATCGCCGCAGCGTCTCGGGCCGTGATCGATTCGCCGAGCCAGAAGTAGGAGATCGGCGCGCCCAACGGCGCCATCAGCACGTAGTAAAGGCTCGACTGCCCGGCCGACATACGCCGCAGGCCGTAGTTGTTGAGCAGGAACGTAGCGATGCTGACGAAGATGGTGAGGTAACCGATCAAGAGCCACATCTCGAGCGAGGGCACGGCCGTCCAACCGCGCGAGTCGAGCCAGCTCTCGAAACCCACCATCACCACCAGACTCATCGCCGCGCCGCCGGTCAGCTGCCAGGCGGTGATCGCGAGCGGGTCGGCGACGTCGCGGTTCAAACGCCGCATATAGGTCTGCGACACGCTCATCAGCACGAGCCCGGCGACGCAGAGGGCATCGCCCTTGATCGAGCCTGCGCTCGCGGCGGCGTCGTCGCTCACCAGGAGGACGATACCGCCAAGCGCTACCAGCGAACCGATGACGACACGCACCGCCACCTTCTCGCCGATCAGGAGCCACGCCGCGAGCGAGGTCATGAGCGGCATCAGCGCCGCGATCACCACCGCGTTGACCGACGATGTCGTAAGCATGCCCCAGTAGAAGAAGAGGCTCGCCAGCGAAGGCGAGAGCGCGCCGAGGACGAGGCTCGGGAGGGCGACGGCCCGCCAGGGGACGGCGGTGCGGCCGCGCAGCAGCACGAGCGGCCAAAGGATAAGGGCGGCGACGGTGAAGCGAATCGCAAAGATCTCGGACGCCGGCATCGCGGCGATCCCGACCTTGCCGGCGGCGAAGGAGGACGCCCAAAACAGGGTCGCCGTCAGAATCGCGAGATGGGAGAGGGCGTGCATCGGATACCGGCGCTTGCGCGGGGAGCGTAGGGAGCTAGGCCGCGTCGCCCCGGCGGCCAGCGCGCCGGAGGCTAGCGAGTGCCGGCAGCGCGACGCCCGCCGTGATGAAAAGGAGCGCCGCGATATCGACGAGCGTAACGGGCTCCCCCAATACCACGGCTGCGACCGGCACGCCTAGCGGCGCCATCAAGACGGTGTAGAGGGCCATGTGCCCGGCCGGCATCCGGCTCAACGTATAGTTCGCGAGCGCAAACGGAAACGCGGTGACGAACACGGCGAGGTAGAGGATGAGCAGCCAAACGTCGGTCGAGGGCACTGCCATCCAACCGCGCTCGTCGAGCCAGCTTTCAAAGCCGACCATGATGAACAGGCAGGCGATCGTTCCGCTCGTCATCTGCCAGGCGGTCACGGCGATGGCGTTGCCGTACTGGATTCCGAGCCGCCGCTGACTAACTTGTGCGAACCCGGCGAAGAACAAGCTCAGGAGACAGAGGAAGTCGCCCCACAGGCTCGCCCCGACCGCGTCGTCGTCGGAGACGAGGAGTAGGATCCCGGCACCGGCAACCGCCGTCCCCGCGACCACCCACCGCGTCGGCTTTTCCTTGAGCAGCCACCAGGCGAGCAGCGAGGTTGTGACCGGGGCGCCCGCGGTGATGAGGACCGCGTGCACGGCACTCGTGTGCAGAAGCCCCCAGTAGGTGGTGAGCGTCGCCGCGGCCGGTGCCGACAAACCGATCCAGAATGCGCGGCGGCCGATCGCGAAAATCTCGGCCCGGCGCCGCAGGAGCAAGAGGGTGAGCCACAGCAAGAGCCCGCCCAACCCGAAGCGGAAGATCAGGATCTCCGACGCCGGCATGGCGTCGACCGCAGCCTTGCCGGCCGGGATCGAGGTCGCCCACAGGAGCACGGCGGCGAGGATCGCGGCGTGCGGGAGAAGCGTCATGGCGCAGGCGGTGCGCTTCTCCGCACGGCGATCAGTATCGGCAGCGCAACGCCGGCGAGCACGACCGCGAGTGCGCTCGCGTCGATCCAGGTGACCGACTCGCCGAGCACGGCTGCCGTCAAGGGCACCGCAAGCGGCGGGCTGATCAGGCCGTAGAGCGTGACGCGCGCCGTCGGCAGGTAGCGGAGCGCGTAGTTGTAGAGCCAGAACGAACCGACGGTAAGAAAGAGCGCGAGGTAGCACACCAGGAGCCAGCCCTCGACCGGCGGCATCGACAGCCACGGCCGCCCGGCGATCAGGCTATCGATCACCGAAGCGACCGCGACCGTCACGGTACCGCCCGCGATCTGCCACGCGGCGACGCTCAAGGGGTCGCCCGCCTCCTGGTTGATCCGTCGCATCAAGGCGACGCTCCCGGCGAGCGTTACCTGACAAGCGATGCAAAGAAGGTCGCCGATCAACGAGTCGCTTTTGAGCTGTGCGGCATCGTCGGAGACGAGCAGCACGATCCCGATCAGGGCAAGCGCAGCGCCGGCGACCGCCGGGAGCGATGGCCGTTCGCCGATCAGCCACCATGCCGCGATCGCGGCGAGCAGCGGAAGCCAGGCGGCGATGATGATCGCGTTGACGGCGTCGGTGTAGTAGAGCGCGTAGAAAACGAACAGCGTGGTTGCGCCCGGATCGAAGAAGCCGAGCACGAACGCCTGACGTTCGCAGCGCCCGGGCTTGCGCGTGTGCTTGCGCGCCAGCAGCGGAATCGCGATCAATGCGGTCGCGAGCACGTAGCGGATGAAGAGAAAATCCGTGACCGGCATCGTTCCAACCGCGGTCTTGGCGGCGATGCCCCAGGTCGTGCCGAATGCGACGACGGCCAGGATCGCAAGATGCGGGAAATAGCGCCGGGGGATCGCGTCGAACATCCCCATCACGTCCGCGCGCGGCCGATCAGCCGCGCGACCATCGGCACACCGGTGACCGAGGGGAGCGCCACGCCGAGCGCGATCAAGCCGATGGCGCCGAGATCGGCAGCCGATACCGATTCGCCCAGGAAGATGACGGCGATCGGCACGCCGAGCGGTGCCAGGAGCACGTAGTAGAGACCGGCGAGCCCGACCGGCAGGTGCCGGAGCGCGTAGTTGGTGAAGGCGAAAACCGCGGCGGTTACGAAGATCGCCAAATAGACGATCACGAACCACACGTCCGAATCGGCGCTCGCGCGCCAGGTGATGCCGAGGATCGGCCACTCGAACAGTGCCATCGCCGCGAACGCTGCCAGCGCCGACCCCGTCAGTTGCCAGGCGGCAGTCGCGATCGGGCGCCCGCGCGCCTGGGCGACGCGGCGGAGCGCCAACTGCGCGGTCGACATGGTAATGAGGCCGACCAGGCACAGGCCGTCCCCGACGAGCGAACCGCTCGCGTCGTCCAAGCGGTCGGACACCAGCCAGACGGTGCCGGCGAGCGCCACTACCGCACCGGTGACGACCTCGGGCATGAGGCGCTCCTTCAAGATCACCCGCGCCAGCACCGCCTGCAGCAGCGGCGACCAGGCAAACAACACCGTCGCGTGTACCGCGGTCGTGAGCGTTAAGCCCCAAAACGCCAGCACCGAGCCCAAGCCCGGTTCGAACAGCCCGACCACGAACGCGCGGCCGTCGTAGCGATCGGGCTTCAGCCGCTGGCGCAGCGCGATCAGTACGAGCCACAGGATCAGCGCGCCGATCACGAAGCGGGCGGCGAGCACCTCCGACGCGGGCAGCTCGGCGACCGCCGCCTTGCCGGCCGTGAACGACGAGGCGCCGAACGCCATGGCGATCAGCATCGCGAGATGGGGCATGAAGGTCGTTGGTGGTTGAGGGGGCCCGCCCTCGATAGCAGAGCCGGCGCGAAAAATCACGCGCGCGCCGCGCGGCGAGCCTGGATAGCAGCCGCGCAGAAGAAACCGGCGTGCCGGCCGGGGCTGCGTCCTAAGTACCCGTTGCGGGGAATGCATTGCGAGAGAGCCGCCGCATCCGCTACAACCCGCGCGTCGCATTGGCGGGAGTACGGCATGGCGTCTTATCAGTACGTGTACTCGATGAAGGGGCTGGGGAAAGCGTTCCCCGGCGGCCGCGAAGTCCTGAAGGACATCTGGCTCTCGTTTATGCCCGGCGCCAAGATCGGCGTGCTCGGTATCAACGGCGCCGGTAAGTCGACCGTGCTCCGGATCATGGCCGGCGAGGACACCGAGTACACCGGTGAGGCGCTGGCGGCCGCAGGCCTCAAGATCGGGTTCCTGCCGCAGGAGCCTCAGCTCGGCACCGGCGCGACCGTGCGCGACGTTGTCATGGAAGGCGTCGCCGAAACCAAGGCGTTGCTCGACCGCTTCGAGGCGGTAAGCACCAAGCTGGGCGAGACGCTCACCGACGACGAAATGAACGCGCTGCTGGCGGAGCAGGCCGAGATCCAGGAAAAGATCGACGCCGCCAACGCCTGGGAGCTCGACCGCCAGGTCGAGATTGCGATGGACGCGCTCCGGTGCCCGTCCGGCGAAACCGCGGTCGCGACACTCTCGGGCGGCGAACGACGCCGCGTCGCGCTGTGCCGGCTCCTGCTACAGCGGCCCGAGATGCTGCTCTTGGACGAGCCCACCAACCACTTGGATGCCGAGTCGGTCGCCTGGCTCGAACGCTTCCTCCACGACTATCCCGGGACCGTGGTCGCGGTCACCCACGACCGCTACTTCCTCGATAATGTCGCCGGCTGGATTCTCGAACTCGATCGCGGCCGCGGTATTCCGTGGGAGGGCAACTATTCGTCCTGGCTCGAACAGAAAGAGAAGCGGCTGATCGAAGAGGGCCGCCAGGAAGAGGCGCGCCAGAGCACGCTCGCCCGCGAGCTCGAATGGATTCGCTCGAGTCCGCGCGCCCGTCAGGCCAAAAGCAAGGCCCGCATCCAGGCCTACGAATCGCTGCTCGCCGAGGATTCCGAGCGTTACAACACCACCAACCAGATCGTGGTCCCGCCCGGTCCGCGTTTGGGTGACGTGGTGATCGAGGCCGAGCATCTGGCCAAGGGGTTCGGCGATCGGTTTCTGATCGACGATCTTTCGTTCCGCATTCCGCCCGGTGCGATTGTCGGCATCATCGGCGCCAACGGCGTCGGCAAGACCACGCTGTTTCGTATGGTCGTCAGCCAGGACAAGCCCGACGGCGGCAAGCTCAAGATCGGCGAGACGGTCAAGCTCGGCTACGTCGATCAGAGCCGCGATGCGC
>CAMDOQ010000001.1 GCA_945903685.1 Rhizobium sp. Q54 | reverse complement strand
GTCCTGGGGCGGCATGATCAACGGCCTGATGACGCTCTCGGGCGCGTGGGACAAGCTTCGCACCGACCCGGTGTTGCGCATGCTGGTGGTCTCGGTCGCGTTCTACGGCATGAGCACGTTCGAGGGGCCGCTGATGTCGATCAAGGCCGTGAACGCGCTCTCGCACTACACGGACTGGACCATCGGCCACGTCCATTCGGGCGCGCTCGGCTGGGTCGGGTTCGTCTCGTTCGGCGCGCTCTATTACCTGGTGCCGGTGCTGTGGAAACGCGAGCGGCTCTACTCGCTCCGCCTGGTCGAGTGGCACTTCTGGGTCGCGACCCTCGGCATCCTCCTCTACATCACCGCGATGTGGGTCTCGGGCATCATGCAAGGCTTGATGTGGCGGGCTTACGACCGCCTCGGCTTCCTCGAATACTCGTTCGCCGAGACCGTGGCCGCGATGATGCCGTTCTACTGGATCCGCGCGCTCGGCGGTCTGCTTTACGTCATCGGCGCGGTGCTGATGGCCTACAACCTGTGGCAGACCGCGCGCGGCCGCGTGCGCGACGAGCGGCCGATGTACGCGCTCCATCCCGCGCTGGCACGAGCTTAGGGGAGCGCGCGCCATGGCCGGTCGCCACGAGAAAATCGAGAAAAACTCGTTCCTGATGCTGGTGCTGATCCTGATCACGATCTCGATCGGCGGCATCGTCGAAATCGCCCCGCTGTTCTACCTCGAGAGCACGATCGAGCGCGTCGCCGGGATGCGTCCCTACACGCCGCTCGAGCTGGCCGGCCGCAACATCTACATCCGCGAAGGCTGCTACGTCTGTCACAGCCAGATGATTCGCTCGCTCCGCGACGAGGTCGATCGCTACGGCCACTATAGTTTGGCCGCCGAGAGCATGTACGACCACCCGTTCCAATGGGGCTCGAAGCGGACCGGCCCCGACCTGGCGCGGGTCGGCAATCGCTATTCCGATGCCTGGCACGTCGCCCACATGACCCGGCCGCGAAGCGTCGTGCCCGAATCGGTAATGCCGGGCTACCCGTTCCTGGCCCGCCGGCTGCTCGACTACCGGCGTATCGCCGAAGACCTGCGCGCCAACCGTACAGTCGGCGTGCCCTATAGCGACGTCATGATCGCCAACGCAGTCGTCGACGTCGAAGCCCAGGCGCAGGCGGACGCTGTCGCCGCCGCCGACCTGATCCGCCGCTACCCGAAAGCCCAGGCGCGCGACTTCGACGGCAATCCCGACGCGATTACCGAGCTCGACGCGTTGATCGCGTACCTGCAGATGTTGGGCACACTGGTCGACGTCAATGCCTTCAAGGCCGCCGGCAACTCCCTTCGCTAGGAATCGATCATGGATTACGCCGCTTTCGCCGTTTTCGCCCGCAGCTACGGACTGGTCTACCTCGCGCTGCTGTTCGCAGCCGTCCTCGTCTACGCGCTATGGCCGGGCAACAAAGCGCGCTTCGAGCACGCCGCGCGTATTCCGTTGGCCGATCGGGAGCCCACGCCATGACCGCCGAGCGCGACCCACAGACCGGCATCGAGACCACGGGTCACAGCTGGGACGGGATCAAGGAGCTCAACAATCCGCTGCCGCGGTGGTGGTTGTGGGTGTTGTGGGTCACCGTGATCTGGGCAATCGGCTACTGGATCGCGATGCCGACGTGGCCGACGATCACGGGCTTCACCGGCGGTCTGCTCGGCTATTCCCAACGTGCCGTCGTCGCCGACGAACTCGAGGCCGCCAAGGCGGTGCACGCCCCGCTGAACGCGCGCATCCTCGCCACGCCGCTCGATCGCGTACGGACCGATCCCGAACTCCTGAGCTTCGCGCTGGCCGGGGGCCGTTCGGCCTTTCTCGTCAACTGCGCCCAGTGCCACGGCACCGGCGCCGCCGGCGGCAAAGGATTCCCCAACCTGAACGACGACGATTGGTTGTGGGGCGGAACGCTGGCCGACATCGAGCACGCGATTCGCTTCGGCGTCCGCTCCGGCCACGCCGAGGCGCGCGAAGGCGACATGCCGGCTTTCGTCAAGGACCAGCTCCTGAGCGAAGCCGAGGCGTGGCAGATCGTCTACTACGTTCTCGACTTGGCCGTCGGCGCGCCCAAGCGCGATTCCCCGGCCGCCCAATTGTTCGCCGACAATTGCGCCGCCTGCCACGGCGCCGATGGCAAAGGCGATGCCAAGCTCGGCGCGCCCAATCTGACCGACGCGATCTGGCTGTTCGGCGGCGACCGCAACGCGATCTACGCCAGCGTTGCGCAGAGCCGGCGCGGCGTCATGCCCGGCTGGCAGAGCCGCCTCGACGAGGCCACGATCAAGAAACTCGCCGTTTACATCCACGCGTTGGGCGGCGGCCGGTAGCGGGCGCATGCTCGAGCGCGCCGCCACGGTCGATGCCGCGAAACCGCGTGACGCGGCCGCCGGAATCGAGCGGGTCGAGGTCGCCGCCGTCAATCTACCGGCACGTCGCTCGCAATATCAGAAACACGAGAAGGTCTACCCCAAGCTCGCCCACGGCACGTTTCGCCGCATCAAATGGCTGGCACTGTCGGGGATGCTCGCGATCTACTACGCGGCGCCGTGGCTGCGTTGGGACCGCGGCCCCGGATTCCCCGACCAGGCGATCCTGGTCGATTTCCCAGCGCGCCGGTTCTATTTTTTCTTCATCGAGATCTGGCCGCAACAGGTCTACCTCCTGACCGGGCTTCTGATCGTCGCGGCGCTGGTCCTGTTCCTGATCACCAGCCTCGCCGGACGGGTGTGGTGCGGCTATGCCTGCCCGCAAACGGTATGGACCGATCTCTTCATCGCCGTCGAGCGTTTGATCGAAGGCGACCGCGCGGCGCGCATCCGGCTCGACCAAGGCGCGCTCACCGCGGTCAAGGTTGCCAAGAAGGCGGCCAAGCACGCGACCTGGATCGCGATCGCGATCGCGACCGGCGGTGCCTGGGTGTTCTATTTCGCCGACGCCCCGACGCTCGCGCGCGAGCTGGCCGCGATCGAGGCGCCCACCGTCGCCTACTTGTTCGTCGGCGTATTCGCGGCGGCGACCTACCTGCTCGGCGGATTCGCCCGCGAACAGATCTGCACCTACATGTGCCCGTGGCCGCGTATCCAGGCGGCGCTCCAGGACGAACATTCGTTGATCGTCACCTACCGCACCGATCGCGGCGAACCGCGCGGGCCGCTTCGCAAGGGCGAATCGTGGGAAGGCCGCGGTCATTGCATCGACTGCAACAACTGCGTCGCCGTGTGCCCGGCCGGGATCGACATTCGCGACGGCCACCAGTTGCAGTGCATCAGCTGTGCGCTATGCATCGATGCCTGCAACGCGGTGATGAGCAAGATCGGCCTGCCGCGCGGCTTGATCGCCTATGACACGCTCGAAAACGAGGTTCGCCGGGCCCATGCCGAACCGGCGAGGTATCGCTGGCTGCGCCCGCGCACCGTCCTCTATGCCGGCCTGATCGCCACCGTCGGTGTCGCCATGCTGGCGGCTTTGCTGCTGCAGAGCGATCTCGACCTCACCGTCGAGCGCGACCGCAACCCGGTCTACGTGCTGCTTTCCGACGGCACGATCCGGAACGGTTACACCCTCAAGGCGATCAACAAGACCTACGCGACGCGCACCCTGACGCTCGCGCTCGACGGACCGCCGGGAGCGCGCGTCGCGATCGTCGGCGGCGAGAGCCGCGAGCCGGCAACCTTCACCGTCGAGCCGGACAAGCTTCGAAGCATCCGCGTCTATGTCAGCGCGCCGGCAGGCGTGCTGACCCGTGACGCGACGCCGATCCGCTTCACCGCAAGCGACGCCGCCGGCGCTGCCACGGTCGCGTCGGCCGTCCAAGGCCCCAAGCGATGACTGCGCCCTCCGCCGCTCCGCTAACCGGCCGCCGTGTGCTCTGGATCGCGATCGGCTTCTTCGGGCTCGTCTTCGTCGTCAACGCCGTCTTCGTCTTGTTCGCGCAAGCGACTTGGCCCGGCTTGTCGACGCCCGACGCCTACCGCCGTGGTCTCGCCTACAACGCTACCCTGGCGCAAGCGGAGGCGCAGGTCGCGCTCGGGTGGCGGGCGACGCTCGGGTACGACGTGCACTCGGCACCGCGCGCGCTGACCGCACATGTTTACACGCGCGACGGGCAGCCAATCCCCGGCCTGCACGTGGCCGTTCTGCTCCGCCGTCCGGGTTCGACCGACGACCGGATGTTCGCGCTTGGCGAAACGAAGCCCGGCGCCTATACCGCCCCGGTCGCGCTCGCGGCCGGGCGCTGGCTGGCGGTGGCCGAAGCGCGCGACAGCAGCGGTACGGCGAAGTTCCGCACCGAATACGAGCTTACGGTCGCGCCATGAGCGTGGTCGCCGCCGCCCCACCTTCCGCCGTCGGAGCGCGCGATCGTCGCGCTATCGACGGGCCGTTCGTCGACGACCGTGGCGATGGTACCGCAGCGCTCGATGCCATGGTCGAGGGGTTGCACTGCGGCGGGTGCGTCCGCCGGATCGAATCGACGCTCGCGGCCGTTCCCGGCGTGATCTCGGCGCGCGTTAACTTGAGCGCCCGTCGGATGTCGGTTCATTGGCGCGCCGGCGAGGTCGACGCGCGGGCACTGCTCGAGCGCGTCGCCGCGCTTGGCTTTCGCGCAGTGCCGTTCGCGCCGTCCGCGACCGCCGCCGATCCCGAGTCGCGACGGCTGCTGCGGGCCCTCGCGGTCGCCGGGTTTGCGGCCGCCAACGTCATGCTGCTTTCGGTCTCGGTGTGGTCGGGGCTCGCGGCCGATATGGACGAAGCAACGCGGCGCCTGTTCCATTGGCTCTCGGCCTTGATCGCGCTTCCCGCCATCGTCTACGCGTCCCAGCCATTCGTTCGCTCCGCCGTGGGCGCGTTGGCGCGCGGCGCGCTCAATATGGACGTACCGATCACGCTCGGCGTAACGCTCGCGACCGCCATGAGTCTGTTTGAGACCATGGCCGGGCGCGGGCACGTCTATTTTGATGCCGCGGTGACACTGTTGTTCTTCTTGCTGGTGGGTCGCTATCTCGACCGCAGCGTCCGCGGCCGTGCCCGTTCGCTAGCGGAGCACCTCGTCGTCCTACGCGGTACCACTGCGACCGTCCTCGGCGCCGGCGGCCCGACGACGGTGGCGGTGGACGCGCTCGCGCCCGGCATGGTGCTGGCGATCGCGCCGGGCGATCGTCTCCCCGCCGACGGCGTCGTCATCGCCGGCCGGTCCGACATCGATGCCTCCCTCGTCACCGGCGAAACCGCCCCGATCGCGGTCGCCCCGGGCGCCGCGATCTTCGCGGGCACCATCAATCGAAGCGGCGCGCTTCGGGTTCGCATCACCGCTGCCGGCGCGGGCACGTTGCTCGCCGAGATGAAACGGCTGATGGTCGCAGCCGAGGGCGCCCGCGCCCGTTATGTCCGGATCGCCGATCGGGTTGCCCGGCTCTATGCGCCCAGCGTCCATATCGCAGCTGCCGCCGCCTTTCTGTTCTGGACCGCGGTTATGGCGGCGCCTTGGCAGGAGGCGCTGCTGATCGCCATCGCGGTGCTGATCGTGACCTGCCCGTGCGCGCTCGGTCTCGCGGTGCCGGCGGTCCAGGTGGTTGCGGCCGGACGCCTGTTCCGACAGGGGATCCTGCTCAAGGAGGCCGATGCGCTCGAACGTTTGGCGGTCGTCGACACGGTGGTGTTCGACAAGACCGGAACGCTTACAACCGACGATTTGGTTCTCGCCAACCGGAGCGCGATCCGGCCGGCCGATCTCGACCTCGCGGCAGGGCTCGCCCTCCATAGCCGGCATCCACTCTGTCGTGCGCTGGTTCGTACCGCGCCTCAGCCGGTACCGATCGAGTCGGTGCGCGAGGAACCGGGCTGCGGCCTTAGCGCGACGATCGACGGCGCGATCGTCAAACTCGGCAACCGCGCGTATGTCGGCGCCGAGGCGGGGCCGGCGGCCGGTCCCGAGCTGTGGCTCGCCTGCGGCAATGCCGCTCCGGTTCGTTTCATCTTTACCGACGCGCTCAAGGACGACGCGGCGGCGAGCATCGCCGCCCTGGCGGCCGCCGGTTACGACCTCCGCATCCTCTCGGGCGACCGGCCCGAGATCGTTGCCGCTCGCGCTGCCGAGTTAGGCATCCGTGCGTGGCAAGGCGGCGTCGCACCGGCCGGCAAGACCCAGGCCCTCGCGGCCTTGCGCGCGGCGGGCCGGCGAGTCGTCATGATCGGCGACGGCCTCAACGACGCGCCTGCGCTTCGCGCTGCCGACGCATCGATGTCGCCGTCGAGCGCGATCGACATCAGCCAGACCGCGGCCGACGTGGTATTCCAGGGCGTCCGCCTGGCGCCGGTGGTCGAAACCTTGGCGGTCGCGCGCGCCGCGCGGCGCCGCATCGTCGAAAACGTCGCGCTCGCTTTTCTCTATAACGCGGTCGCAGTGCCGCTCGCCTTCGCCGGGCAGGTTACGCCGCTGATCGCCGCGCTCTTCATGTCGGCATCCTCGATCGCGGTGACGGCGAACGCGCTGCGCCTCGCCGGACGGCCCCGGAGAACGGCGCGATGACGGCACTCGCGTTCCTGATCCCCGCGGCACTCGGGCTCGGGTTGATCGGGCTGGCCGCGTTCCTATGGGCGCTCCGCAGCGGCCAGTTCGAGGACCTCGATGGCGCCGCCGAGCGCATCCTTTACGACGACGAGCGCCCGCGCCGCGATCGCGACGCGGCCTAAGCGCGGCCCGAATCGCCGATCAACGCGCGGTAAGCGTGCCAGGTCGCAAACCCGATCAACGGATACGTGATGAAGAGACCGACGTAGAACAGGGCGATGCCGATGGCGGTCAGGACCGCGATCAGCCACGCCCACAGCATCATCGGCCAGAAGTTCTCGCGCACCGCTCGCACCGATAGCAGCATCGCCGTGATCGCCTCCTCGTCCCTTTCGAGCAAGCGCGGAATCGAAACTGCGCTGATGGCAAAGGCGGCAAACGCAAAGCCGGCGCCGACCGCAGTCCCGATCACGAGAAACGCGACGCCGCGATAGGTCAAGAGCAGCGTCGGCACGAGATCGGCGAGCGGCGGAAACTGCAGCCCGAAAAACAGCGCGAACAAGAAGATCGCGGCGTAGACCCAGGCCATGGTCAAGAAGACGAGAAAGAAGCCCAGCACCGCGAGCTGGAGCGGCGAGCGGACCCGAACGACGAAGGTGGCCAGCGAGTCGATCCGCTCGCCGGACTCGACGCGGCGCGCCGCCTCGTAGAGCGCGACCGCGAGGACCGGCCCGAGCTGGACGAACCCGGCGGCGAGCGGCAGCACCAAGAACCAGGCATCGGCGTAGATCAGGGCGGCGGTCACGATCCAGCTGATCGCGACGACCAGTCCGCCGTAGCCCAGGGCGACGCTCGGATACGCCCACAGGTCGCGCCAGCCGGCGGCCAGCCACAGCCACGGCGCATCGAGGCCGATACGCTTGATAACGGGGGTGGAGGTCGCGCCGACGACGTCACTCATGCGTGGAACATGCCGAACGGCGGCCGATCCGCCTTTGATCTACATCAAGCCCGTAGGCGGCCGCGCTCAGCCCTGGACGCACCGCAACGTTCAGCCCTGGACTCGCCGCAGCGTTCAGCCCTGGATGCGGAGCGTCCGCCCGCCCTCGACCACGATCGCCGCGAAGTAGCGGACGTCGGGCCGGCGCTGGGCGACTGCTTCGAGCCGATCCAGCCACCAGCCGGCCGGTTTTAGGGTGATGTGCGCGTTGTCGCCGGTCGGAAGCTTCTTCCGGGCCGGATAGCAGGCGATCGACACGAAGACGAACCGGCGGGCGTACCCGAAAATCTCGGCGATCATCCACGGAACGTCCTCTTCCGGACAATGCTCGAGCACGTCGGTCGAGATGACGCCATCGAACTGGCCGGTCGGAAGCGCGCTGTGCGGCGGGTAGGCCGGATCGTAGAGCGTGATGCTGGCGACGTCCCAGATCGCATGCAGGCCGATGAGCTCGCGCCCGTCGGGAAGCTTGGCGCGGGCCTCGCCGTAGGCCATGCCTTTGCCGGCGCCGTAGTCGAGGATCGAGCTCGCTTGGAACTGCTTGGCGAGACCGCCGATCGGCTGGATGTAGGGAATGAGACTGCGGCCGTCGAAGGTCTCGGCCGCGACGATGCGGTTCAGTTGGTCGCCCTCCGCGTGCAGGCGGCGGCAGAGGTCGACCATCGCCGTGTAGCGGGGGCTCGGATGGGCGCGGGAAAATTCGGTCATCGGTGCACTGGCATAAGGGCGCCGAAGATAGCGCGAACCGGTCGATCTGCCATCGCGAATCCGCGATAAGCTCCCGCCGTGTTGGTCCTCGAGTGCCGCCCGTCGTGATCCTCCTTTACGCCGTTACCCTCTTCGTCAGCGCGACGCTGGTGTTCGCGGTACAGCCGCTGTTCACCAAGATGGTGCTACCGCTCTTGGGCGGGACGCCGGCGGTGTGGACGACGGCGATGATGTTCTTCCAGGGGCTCCTGCTGCTGGGTTACGCCTTTGCCCACGCGCTCGATCGGCTGGCGCCGGGGCGCCGCCAGGCGCTTATTCAGCTGGCCGCTCTCGGTGCCGGCGCGCTAGTGCTGCCGATCGCGATCGGCGACGCATGGCGTCCGCCGGCCGACGCCGACCCGATCTTCTGGCTGCTGGCGTTGCTGGCGACGAGTGTCGGGCTGCCGTTTTTTGCCCTATCGGCGACCGCGCCGCTCCTGCAGCGCTGGTTCGCCGCGAGCGGCCACGCCCGCGCCGCCGACCCCTATCCGCTTTACGGCGCCAGCAATGCCGGTAGCTTGCTGGCACTCGTTCTCTATCCGCTCGCGGCCGAGCCGTTGTTGCAGCTGGGCGAGCAGAGCCTGGTCTGGAGCGGCGGCTACGCGCTCCTGATCGCGCTGACGGCAGCCTGCGCCTTGACGCTGCCGCGCCGGGCGCGGTCGAGCGCGCCGCCGCCGCCGCGCACGGCGCTGCCGTGGGCGCTCCGGTTGCGCTGGGGCGGCCTCGCTTTCGCACCCTCGACCTTGCTTCTGGGCGTCACCACGTTTCTCACCACCGATATCGCCGCGGTGCCGCTTTTTTGGGTGGTGCCGCTCGCCCTCTACCTCCTCACTTTCATCGTCGCGTTCGCGCGCACGCCAATCGTTTCGCATGCGCGCGTCGTCCAGGCGCAGCCGTGGATCGTGCTGCCGCTCGTGCTGGTGCTGTTCTGGGGCAGTTCGACCGGCCTGATCGAGTTCTATCCAGTCCACTTGGCGGCGTTTTTCGTGACAGCGCTCGTCTGCCACGGCGAACTGGCGCGGACCCGCCCGGCGGTCGAACACCTGACCGAGTTCTACCTCTGGCTCTCGATCGGCGGCCTCCTGGGCGGCGTTTTCAACGCGCTGGTCGCGCCCTACGTTTTCACCCAGGTCATCGAGTACCCGCTCGCGGTGGCATTGGCGCTCGCGATGCGGCCGACGAGCGCGCCGCGCCGGCCGCTCGTGGTCGATCTCGGCTACGCCCTGGTGCTGCCGGCCGTCCTCTTCTTGTTGGCGCAGATCGAAGGCGGCACCGAGGCCGCGGCCGGCCTCGTCCTGATCGGCATCCTCTCGGCCGCGATCGTCCTGGCTTTGATCGCGTTTCGCGCCCATCCGCTCCGCCTGGGCGTCACCACCGGGCTCGCGCTGATCGTCGGCGTCTACTTCGTTCACGATCAGAGCGGGACGCTCGCCCGCAGCCGCAATTTCTTCGGCACCGTCGCCGTCGTCGACGACGGGCTCTATCGGCTGCTCATGCACGGCACCACGATCCACGGCGTCCAAGGACGCGACGGCGTCGAGCGGCTCGAGCCGCTCGCCTACTTCACCCGCGAAGGACCTCTCGGCCACGTGTTCGCCGCCCTCAAGGAGCGCCTCGGCGGCGCCCGCATTGCCGTGACCGGGCTCGGCGCCGGCGCGATCGCGTGCTACGCCGAGCCGGGGCAAAGCTGGACGTTCTATGAAATCGATCCGGCCGTGGTCGCGATCGCCCGCGATCCACGCTACTTCACCCTGCTCCGCGACTGCGCCCCCGACGCCAAGGTCGTGCTCGGCGACGCGCGGCAGACACTGGCCGAGGCGCCGGACGCTCATTACCGGCTTATCATCCTCGACGCGTTTTCGTCCGATTCGGTTCCGGTGCACCTGATCAACCGCGAGGCGGTGCAGCTCTACCTCGCCAAGCTCGAGGCGGGCGGCGTCCTCGTCTTCAACATCACCAACCGCTATCTCGATCTGGTGCCGGTCCTGGCCGCGCTAGCGACCGACGCCGGGTTGATCGGCTATGTCCGCGGCGATCAAGCGGTCGAACCCGAGCGTCATCGCTATTCCTCGGGCTGGGTGGTCCTCAGCCGTAGCATCGTCAACATCGCAGGTCTCGCCGCCGATCCGCGCTGGGTCGCGCTCGCGGCCGTGCGTCACGGACGCTTGTGGACCGACGATTTCTCGAACGTGATCGGCGCCTTCCGCTGGTAAGGCGGCCGCAGCGCCCGATCCGGCACCGCAATCTGATCGAGCTGGTAGCTGAGATAGGCGATGACCTCGTCGTGCACCGCCTTTTGTTCGGGTCGACGGCGCGTCAGTCCGCGAAACACCGCAATCGCCTCGCGCAGGTTGGCCACGCAGTCACGGTAGTCGATTCCATGCGTCATCATGTCGCGCGCTCCCTTTTTGAATGAACGTTCGTTCATAGCAAGGTCAAAAAAAAGATCACCGGCCGAGCATGCGCACGCACGCGTCGGCAACCCGGTCGGCATGGCCGGCGAGATCGTGCTTGATGTGCCCCAACACCGTGGTGTCGACCACCTGGTTGATCGCGCCGACCACCAGCGAGGTCGCGAGATCGAGGTCCTGCAACGGTACCTCGCGCTCGGCGATCGCCTCGGCGATCAAGCTGCGAAACACGAGGTACGGATTGGTGCTCGCGGTCTTGATCTTCGGCAGCGCCTGGTGGCGGGCCAGGAACACATAGCCGACCAGCACGCGGTCGCGATCGAATTCGCCGAAGACGTAAGCCACCATCGCGCGCAGCCGGGTGTCGATCGTCCCGGGTTCGCGCGCCAAACGCTGGAGCTCGAGGCCCAGCCGCGAAAAATTGCTCGCGAACAGCGTCCACGCCAGTTCTTCCTTGCTTCGTAGTGGTTGTAGAGCGCCCCCAGTGCCACCCCGGCCTTACGGGCAATGGCGCGGATCGACGTCTCGGCGATGCCGTGCGCCGCGAACAGCGCGAGCGCGGCGCGGTCGATGCGATCCTTGGCGGCGAGGGGGCGGGCTCTGGCCATGAATGAACGTTCGTTCATAACACGATCCGGTTCCGGGGACAAGCCGGCTCGCAGCAATGACCCGATCTGAATAAATTTCCTAATTAGATTAGGGATTTACCGTAGTCTCGGCCGGCGCAAGCGGGCGCAAATCGCTTGACAAGACGGGGCGCGGTCAGCAGTTTTTCCTCGGCAATCGAAGTGTGGCGTCTTGCGGCTGCCGCCCCGAAAACGGGCGCCGACCTATTCAAGTCACCCCAGGATCGATTTGCTGGCGGGTGGGCCAGGGCGCCCAGCCGTGCGTCGCAACAGCAGGGAACGAGGCTGCCAATGGACGGTACCGTCAAGTGGTTCAACGCGACTAAGGGTTTCGGGTTCATCCAGCCGGCCGACGGTTCGAAGGACGTGTTCGTGCATATCAGCGCGGTCGAGCAGGCGGGCTTGCGGACCCTGCAAGAGGGGCAGAACTTGAGTTACGAACTCAAGAGCGAGCGCGGCCGCACCTCGGCGACCAATCTCAAAGTCGCGCCCTGACGGCCGACGGCGTTGTGCCTGCCGACCATCGACCACTCGCCTTGAACGCGAACGGTTAGGCATTTAGTATTACCTTCCGAACAGAGGTAATACCGCATGGCGACTCGCGTCACCCGCAAAGGTCAGATCACGGTGCCGAAGGCGGTCCGCGACCGGCTCGGCATCGGCCCCGGTAGTCTCGTCGAGTTCGAACTCGACGAGCGTGGCCGCGTCGTCTTCGTGTTGAAGCACGGCGCCAAACACCAAGCGCCCAAGCGCAGCCGCTTTGCCACCGTCCGCGGCCGCGCGACCGTCAAGATGTCGACTGACGAGATCATGGCGCTTACCCGCGGCCGCTAGCCGGTGGCCGTCCTCGTCGACACCAATATCCTGCTCGACGTTTTGACCGACGATCCGCGGTGGGGCGACTGGTCGCAGCGCCAACTCGACGCTGCGTCTCTCACCGATCGCCTGATTATCAATCCGGTGATCTACGCCGAACTCTCGGTCGGCTTCACGCGCATCGAGGATCTCGACGCGGTGTTGGCGACGACCGATGTCGCGCTTGATCCGATTCCGCGCCCCGCGTTATTTCTAGCCGGCAAAGTCTTCCGCGCCTACCGGAAGGGTGGCGGCGCCAAGACCGGTGTACTGCCTGACTTTTTCGTCGGCGCCCACGCCGCGGTGCTCGACCTGACGCTGCTGACGCGCGACGCGACGCGCTATCTCCGTTACTTCCCGTCGGTGCGGTTGGTGACGCCGCCGGGCTAACGCGGCCGCGCCGCTACCGCCGCTTGGCCTTCGCCTTGCGCGTCCGCCCCGGATCGATCGCGATCTTGCGCCAATCAACGCCGGCTTCGAACGCCGCCGCGGCGCGGTAGATCGTCGGTTCGTCGTAATGGCGGCCGACCAGCATCAGACCGATCGGGCAGTCGTCGATCAGCCCGCACGGCACCGTAATCGCCGGGTGGTGGGTGAGATTGAACGGGCAAGTGTTCTCGATGTTTTCGAGCGCGAGCGCGATGGTCTCGGCGACCGTGCACGGTCCCTTGGGCAGCGGCTTCGCTTTTTGCGCCACCGTCGGCATCGCGATCAGGTCATAGGACGCGAGCAGCTTGTTGTAGTTCTCGGCGGCGTGACGCGCCAGGTTGTGGGCTTTGCAGTAGTAGTGGCCCTGGTGTTGCTGCTTCATGTACTCGCCGGCGATCATGCCGAAGCGGAGGTTATAGGGAATCTCGTTGGCGCGGCTGCGCCAGCCGGCGATCTTGTCGTTCAGGCTGGTGAGGTAGAGCCCGCCGTGATTGGTGCCGAAGCCGTTGCCGACCAGAAGATTGGTGTAGTAGCCGTCGAGCGCGAACGCGAGCCAGGCGCAGAACGCGTCGCGGTGCCACGGGAACGAGATGAAGTCGACCGTTGCGCCGAGTTTGCGAAAGCGGGTGACCGCCTCGCGCACCGTGGCGTCGACCTCAGGCTGCGAAGCGGGCCAGCCGAAGCCCTCCTCGATCACGGCGATCTTCAGGCCCTTGGCGCCCTGGCCGAGGGCTTTGGTGTAGGGGTGGACCTTGGGGCTAGGCGTCGATTGGCGGGTGTCGATGCCATCGCCTCCGGCCAGCACTTCGAGGAAGAGCGCGTTGTCGGCGACCGTCCGCGTCATCGGCCCGCAATGGTCGATGTTGAACTCGGACGAAATGATCCCGGTATAGGGAACGAGGCCCCAGGTCGGTTTAAGGCCAATTAGCCCGGTGCATGCCGACGGGATTCGGATCGAGCCAGCCTGGTCGCCGCCAATCGCCATGTCGGCCTCGCCCGCGACCACCACGACCGCACTCCCGGCCGAGGAGCCACCGGGCGAATAACCCGCTTTCAAGGGGCTGTAGACGCGGCCAGTGACCGCGGTGTGGCTCGAGGACGAGAACGAGAAATATTCGCAGACCGCCTTGCCGACGATGGTGCCGCCGGCATCGAGGATGCGGGTGACGATGGTGGCGTCGGTCTCGGGCGTATAGCCCTCGAGCACCGAGGCCCCGTCCATCATCGCCACGCCGGCGAGCGCGACCGTGTCCTTGAGCGCAATGCGCTTGCCCTTGAGCTTGCCCGATGCCGCACCCTTGATGTCGGTCTTGACGTACCAGGCGCCGTACTTGTTTTCGGCCGGCTCCGGCCGGCGCCCGGGCGTACGCGGATATTTGACCGGCGGCACGTAGTCGGCCAACTGATCCAAGCGGTCGTAAACGAACTTGGTGTTGGCGAACTCACGCCGGTAGACCTCGATCTCCTCGTCGGTGAGCGAAAAGCCGAGCTTCTCGCCGACCGCCAGCACCTGCTCGCGGGTTGGGGTCGCGACCGCCATGACGGCCTCCTTCGGTTGTCGCGCGGTTATCGGTCGCGCAGCGCGTCCATCAGCGGCTTCTGCTGGCCGCCGTCGATCTCGATCATGGTGCCATTGATGAAGTGGGCGCGGTCGGAGGCGAGGAACACGACGATATCGGCGACCTCTTCCGATTCGGCGATCCGGCCCAGCGGAATGCTGCGCGGCGCGAGCTTGTCGGCCTCTTCGACCGAAAGCTTCATGTCGCGCGCCATCGCCTTGACCAGCCCATCCCAGCGCTCGGTCCGGACCGGGCCCGGGTTGACGGCGACGAAGCTGATGTTCTCGCGCCCATATTGCGCGGCCAGCGACATGGTGAGGTTCTGGCCGGCGGCGTTGGCGGCACCGGGCGCGATCTCCCAGTAGGAATACTTGATGCCGTCGTTGCCGATCAGGTTGACGACGCGGCCCTTGCCTTGCTTACGCATGTAGGGGACGACGGCGCGGGTGCAGCGCACGTAGCCCATGAATTTGAGACCGAGCGCCAGGTCCCAATCGGCGTCGGTCAAATGCTCGAGCACGCCACCCGGCGCCGCACCGGCGTTGTTGACCAGGATGTCAATGCGGCCGAAATGCTTGGCGACCGCGGCCACCATGCGGTCGGCATCGGCGGTCTTGGTCAAGTCGGCGATGAAGGGGACCACCTCGGCGCGGGTCGCGCGCGAGATCTCGTCGGCCGCCTTGGCGACCACGGTCTGGTCGCGCGAGCAGATCGCGACCCGGCAGCCCTCGGTCGCGAGCCCGTGCGCGATCGCCTTGCCGATGCCGCGACTGCCGCCGGTGACCAGCGCGACCTTGCCTTTCATGTTGAGTTCCATAACGCCGGGTCCTCCCCCTTCTCTTATGTATCGAACCGCGATAGGCATAACCGTGTCCTGCCTCTACCCCACTCGACAAGCTCTTTTTATCGCCGAGGCCCGCCATGCCCTACGCCCCCACCGACGACGGCGTGAACCTCTATTTCGAGGAGGCCGGCCGGGGCGAGCCGATCGTGTTCGTCCACGAGTTCGCGGGCGACTTCCGCACCTGGGAGCCGCAGCTCCGCTTTTTCACGCGCCGCTACCGTTGTATCGCCTTCAATGCCCGGGGCTATCCGCCGTCTGACGTGCCGACCGAGGACGCCCGCTATTCGCAAGCCCGCGCCCGCGACGACATCAAGTCGGTCATGGACCACCTCAAGCTCGAGCGTGCCCACATCGTCGGCCATTCGATGGGCGCCTTCGCCGCGCTGCATTTAGGGATCGCCTACCCGGCGCGCGCCCGCTCGCTCGTGCTGGCGGGGTGCGGCTATGGCGCTAAGCCGTCGGAGCGCGGAAATTTCCTGGCCTTCACCCAGCAAGTCGGCGAGATGTTCCGCGCCGGCATCGCCGAAGCAGCGGCGAAGTACGCGACCTATCCCGGGCGGCTCCAGTACCGCGCCAAGGACCCGCGCGGCTACGCCGCGTTCGTGCGGATGCTCGCCGAGCACTCGGCCGAGGGCAGCGCCCTCACCATGCTGAACGTCCAGCGGCTGCGGCCCTCGCTCTGGGACATGGAGGCCGAGCTCAAGGCGATGGCGGTACCGACGCTCGTCCTCACCGGCGACGAAGACGCGCCGTGCCTGGACGCCGCTCCCTACCTCAAACGAACGCTCCCTTCCGCCGGGCTCGCGGTGATCCCGAACGCCGGCCATACCATCAATTCCGAGGAGCCGGAGGCCTTCAACCGGCTGGTCGACGCGTTCCTGATTGCGGCCGAATCCGGGCGCTGGCCGCCCCTGGCCGGATAGGGCGAGTTGGGACTTGACATTTACCTGCGCGACTTCATTTAATATGCCAACAATCGAATTTCAGCTGCCTTGCTGCAAGCCTTCGTGGCACGTTCTCAAGACAACTAGGAAAGTCGCATTGTTCGCGAACGCCGCCTAGGGCACGTGCGCGTTTCGTCAATTTGCCAAGGAGATTAAGATGGCAAGCGGTACGGTAAAGTGGTTCAACCCCCAGAAGGGTTACGGTTTCGTCCAGCCGAGCGACGGTGCGAAGGACGTTTTCGTCCATATCAGCGCGGTCGAGCGCGCGGGGCTGTCGACGCTCCGCGAGGGTCAACAGGTCACGTACGACCTCGAGACTCAGCGCGGCAAGACCGCAGCGACCAATCTCAAGGTCAGCTAACCTCTTAAGATCCGGGCGGCCGCCCGAACGCGGCCCCCGCAACGACTGAAAGCCCCTTCCGGCACGGCGCCGGCGGGGGCTTTTTCCTTTTTAAGCGCGATCGGGGAACCGCGTTCAACGCCGGTTTTTTCGGGCCAAGCCTTTGAGGTGCTTGGCGAGTTCGACGGTCTTGCCGGAGTCGTAAAAGGCGATGATTCGGCACGGGCACGATTCGAGCCCGTCAAATTTCCACGGGAACGCACCGATGATGGCGCGGGTGTTGAGCGCCTTCTCGATGTCGCCGCCGACGTTCTCGGCGTGGATCAGTCCTTCCTGGAAGGCGTAGTTGTGGAACGGGAAGATGTTGTTTTTGACCAGACGGCCCGAAAGCTTGTGGCGGTACTGGTAGTGCGGAAAGAACTCGCTCGCATCCATACCGACATGCTCTTCGAACTGCTTGCGCAAGTCGGTGCGCATGAAACGGATGGTGGTGTTCATCGGGTGGTCGCCCGAGCCGACGTCGATCCCGAACCACTTGATCTTCTTGTCGAGCATCCACTCCAGGAGTTCCATCTTTCCGCCCGGGTGCATGCAGAAATAGCGCACCAAGTCCTGCTTCGACTGGCCCTGATAGAACCGGTGGTAGCCGGTATGGATGATCAGGATGTCGCCCTTCTTGATCTCGACATCGGCCGACTCGAGCATGTCGGGCGTGATGACGCCCCAGTCGCTCACCTTGTCCGAGATATCGACGATCGCGCCCCAGTTGACGAGATAGTCGAGATCGTAGGAGGCCATGTCGCCCATCCCGTCGACCAGGCCGTCGGTCGCGTGCATGGCGCCGTCCAAGTGGGTACCGACGTGCATTGCGGTGTCGATGCGCTGCGCGACGATCGAAACCGTCTGCAGGTTCTGGGCGTACCACATCTTATTGCCCGAAAAGCCGACCCAGCCCGGCGTGTGGATGCTCATCGTGTGCGACAAATCGACCATACGCATAACGCCAACTCCTTCGCTGCGATTGAAAAATGTCCCGCGACCGCGCGGGGACGCCTAGTCCTTGAGCGCGCCGACCGCCTTCAGCAGGCCGCGATCGGCCGGGCTCGGGCCCCCGACCGAGACCACGGTCGTCCCGCGATCGGCCGCGACCGCGTGCTTCAACCCGACCGGCACGTGCACGGCCTGCCCGGCTTCGAATTCGAGCTTGAAGTCGTGGTCGAAATCGGTGACCGAACCCTTGCCAGCGACGATAAAGATGGTGTCCTCGGATTCGCTATGGATGTGCGGGGTGTTGGCTTCGCCCGGCTCGAGCTTGACGAAATTCATGTTGGCGGTTTCGGCGCCGACCCCCGGCCACACGATCAAGCGGGCATCCTTGGATATCAGCGGCAACCGGATACCCGGGTCGTCACGGTGAAAAACGCGGATCGCCATCGCCTAACTCCTACTTGAGTTGGTCATAGAGCGAGGGATCGGGCGGGCACGGTCCGCCCACCAAATCGATTCCCTTGGCGCCCGCCTTGAAGCGGTAACGGGTACCCGGCTCGACATGGACCATCGAGCCCTCGATCAGCGTCTGTTGGGCGCGCCCTTCGCGCACGTCGCCGGCTCCCGACAGCACGAAGTAAACCGCTTCGCCAGGGTGCTTCTGTTCCACCGTCTGGGCCCCGGCGGCGAGCTTGATCCGGTGCATCGAGCGGATATTGGCGCCGACGCCCGGCCACACCACTGCGCGCGCGACCCCAGCGCCTTCGACCAGTGGTAGCTCCGGGCAGCGATCACCCGAATCGAATACGGCAACTCGATCGAGTTTACCCTTCATGTATCTCCCCCGCTGCTTCTGTGCTTAATTTAGCGGCGATTCGACCTCGACGTAAGCCATCCTGTCATGAAACCCGCTCCGTTTGCGTATCACGCGCCGCGCTCGCTCGCCGACGCCGTTCGGCTGCTG
Organism: Rhizobium sp. Q54; assembly: GCA_945903685.1. GTDB lineage: Bacteria > Pseudomonadota > Alphaproteobacteria > SHVV01 > SHVV01 > SHVV01. The sequence goes on along the minus strand of CAMDOQ010000001.1, from coordinate 31,819 downwards.
ACCGAACTCGGCGACGATGCCAAGGTACTGGCCGGCGGACAAAGCCTAGTCGCGGCGATGAATTTCCGCCTGGCTCGGCCAGCAGCGCTGGTCGACATCAACCGGATCGCCAGCCTCGATTTCGTCAACAGCGAGGGCGGGACGCTCCGGATCGGCGCACTCGCCCGCCACGCCCGGTTCGAGCGTCCGCTGGTCGAGGGTGTCTTGGGCGGGCTCTTACCCTATGTGGCCCGTCACATCGCCCACTTGCCCATCCGTTCCCGCGGCACCTTCGCGGGAAGCCTTGCCCATGCCGACCCGGCGTCCGAATGGTGCCTGGTCGCGCGCACCCTCGATGCCGAGATCGTGCTAACCGGACCCAAGGCCGAGCGCCGCGTGCCGGCGGCCGACTATTTCCAGGGCGTATTCACGACCGCGCTCCGGTCCGACGAGATCGTGAGCGAGATAAGGATCCCGCTTCCGGGCGCCGGTTGGCACGGCGGCTTCGCCGAGTTCAGCCGCCGCGCCGGCGACTTCGCGTTGGCGATGTGCCTGGCGCTGATCCGGATCGAGGGCGGCCGTATCGCCGAAGCCAAGATCGGGATCGGCGGCGGCGCCGACCGGCCGCTCCGGATCGCTGCTGCCGAACGCGCGCTCGTCGGCCAGGCCCCCGACGCCGCCGCCTTCGCCGCGGCAGCCGACATCGCCGCCCGTGAGATCGATCCGATGAGCGACATCCACGCCGATGCCGATTACCGCCGCGATTTGGTCGGTGCCATGACGCGCCGGGCCCTGGCGCACGCGCTCCGGGCTTGAGCGGCCGCCGATGACTTGGGTTGGACGCTCGCTCAAACGGTTCGAGGATGCGCCCCTTCTCACCGGCCGCGCGCGCTTCATGGCCGACGCCGCGATCGGCGCCCGCGCCGTACGCTTCGTGCGCAGCCCAATCGCCGCCGGCCGCATCGCGCGGATCGACATACCGGACGGCGTCAGCGCCGTCACCGGCGCCGACCTGATCGGCGTCAAACCGTTCCGGCCTCGGCTCAACCGCTCCGACTTCACCCCGATCGAGCAGCCGATTCTTCCCACCGACCGGGTCCGCTTCGTCGGCGAACCGGTGGTCGCCGTGATCGCCGAAACACCCGAAGCGGCGGAAGACGCGGTCGACAGCGTCGCCGTACGTTTCGAACCGACGCCCGCCGTCACCGACTTTGTGAGCGCGCTCAAAGCGGACGCACCGCGGGTCCACGATCACGCGCCCGCCAACACCGTGGTCGATGCCAAGATCCGGCCGCCAGCGGTCGAGGCCGCGTTTGCCACCGCCGCGCACACGGTCGCGATCGCGATCAGGTCAGGACGACAGAGCGCATTCCCGCTCGAAACGCGCGGCGCACGCGCCGACTACGACCCGGCCACGGGTCGGACCACGCTCACCGTCTCGACGCAGATGCCGCACATCGTGCGCACCGGCCTCGCCGACGTCCTCGGCATGCGCGAAGACGACTTGCGAGTTGTCGCTCCGGCGGTCGGCGGCGGCTTCGGCCAAAAGATGTGTCCGACGCCCGAGTACGTCGTCTTGATCTGGCTCGCGCGGCGCCTCAAGGGATCGTTCGCCTGGATCGAGGACCGCCACGAAAACCTGATGGCGTCGTTCCACAGTCGCGATCAGGCGCACACGGTCAAGGGTGCGTTCGCAGCCGACGGCAAGCTCCTGGCGATCGACGTCGACCTGCTTTGCAACATCGGCGCTTACTCGTGCTTCCCGGTGACCCATGGCGTCGAGCCGTTGATGGCGATGGCGGAGTTCCCAGGCCCGTACGATTTCCCGGCCTACGCCGCACGCGCCCGCGCCATCACCACCAACACCTGCCCCATGGCGCCCTACCGCGGCGTGTCACGGCCCGCGATTACCCTCGCGATGGAGCGGCTGATGGATACGGCTGCGGCCAAGCTCGGGCTCGATCCGGTCGCGATTCGCCGGCGCAATCTGGTTGCGACTTTCCCCTACACCTCGGCGACCGGGATCAAGTACGACGCCGGCGCTTATCGCGAAGCGCTCGAGATCGCCGCCGAGAAGGTCGACCTCCCGGGCTTTCGCGCCCGCCAGATGGCAGCACGGGCCGAGGGCCGCTACCTCGGGATCGGGTTCGCGACATTCAACGAGCGCACCGGCTACGGCACGCCGGCGTTCGCACCCCGCATGATGGACGTGACGCTCGGCTATGAAACCGTCGAGGTGGCGATGGACCCATCGGGCTTCGTCGAAGCCCGCATCGGCGCCTCGCCGCACGGCCAGGGGCTCGCGACCACGCTCGCCCAGATCATCGCCGACGAACTGGGGGTCGCCCCCGACACGATCCGTGTGATCCACGGCGATACCGACCGCACGCCCTACGGCTGGGGCACGTTCGCGAGCCGCGGCATCGTCATCGTCGGCGGCGCGTGCAAGATCGCCGCCGCGAAGCTCGCAGTCCGGCTGCGTGCAGTGGCTGCGACGTTGTTGCAGACCGAGGCCGGTAAGGTCGAGCTCGCCGATGGCCGCGCCGCGCTCGCCGGCGGCCCGGCTTCGATCCCGATCGCCGAGCTCGCCCGCGCCGCCTATCACCAGGCCCACCAGTTCAAGGACCAGCCTGATATCGGTTTGTCGGCGCGCGCGACCTACGACCCAGATGGGACCTACTCGAACGCCTGCCACGTCGCGATCGTCGAGGTCGATGTCGAGACCGGCGGCGTCCGTCTCGAGCGCTTCCTCGCAGTCGAGGATGCCGGCCGTCTCGTCAACCCGACCATTGTCGACGGCCAAGTGCGGGGCGGGATCGTTCAGGGCATCGCCAACGCGCTTTTCGAGGAGATCCTCTACGATCAAGCCGGGAACATCCTCACCACGTCGCTCATGGACTATGCGGTGCCGACCGCGGCCGAAATTCCGCCGATCGAGATCCACCACCTCGAGACCATCACCGACGCCTCGATCACCGGCGCCAAGGGCGTCGGCGAGGGTGGGGCGATCGGCGCCCCGGCCGCGGTGATCAATGCGGTCGCCGACGCGGTCGAATCGCTGGGCGTCGCTGTCTACGAAATGCCGATCGCGCCGCAACGCCTGCGGGCGTTGATCCGCGCAGCTACCGGGAAGAAACGATGACCGACAAGATCGCTGTGACCCTCCGCGTCAACGCGCGCGACTATCGGATCGAAGTCGAGCCGCGCCGCACGTTGGCCGATGCCATTCGCACCGACTGCGGCTTGACGGGCACGCACTTGGGGTGCGAGCACGGCGTCTGCGGTGCCTGCACCGTCATCGTCGACGGCCACGCGGTACGCTCGTGCCTGATGTTCGCGGTCCAGGCCGAGGGCAGCCACATCCGTACTGTCGAAGGCCTCGCCGACGGCGAACGCCTCAGCCCGGTGCAGCAGGCGTTCCACGACCACCACGCGTTGCAGTGCGGCTTCTGCACGCCGGGGTTCCTGATGCTGGCGACGGCGATTCTCGAGGACAATCCGCGGATCGGGGCCGACGACCTCCGCCACGCGCTCGCCTCCAATTTGTGCCGCTGCACCGGCTACCACAACATTGTGATCGCGGTGCAGGCGGCGGCCGAAAAAATGCGATGAGCGAGCCCGTGATCGGCCAGCGCATTCGGCGCGTCGAGGACCGGCCGCTGCTCACGGGCCGCGGGCGTTTCGCCGCCGACATCGACCACCCCGGACAGCTCCACATGCGGATCGTGCGCTCGGCCGTGGCCCATGGGCACGTCCGCGCGATCGACGCCGTGGCGGCAAAGCGGCTGCCCGGCGTGGTCACGGTTTGGACCGGGACGGACGTTGCCGACGTTCCCCCGATCTCGTTCCGGATGATGCGGATTTCCGGGCTCGAGCCGTTTCGTCAGCCGATCCTTGCCCAAGGGATCGTCCGCTATGTCGGCGAACCGATTGCGGTCGTTTTTGCGGACGACCCTTATGTCGCCGAGGACGCGGAGGATCTCGTCACCGCCGACATCGAGCCGCTTGCGCCCTACCTCGACCCGACCCTGGAGCCGCCACCGTTCGCGCCCGGCCTCGTCGCCGAGGCCGCGGTGGTGCGGAAGGAGTACGGCGATCTCGCGGCCGCCTTCGGCGGCGGCGCCCGCGTGCTCGAGCTCGGCCTCGCGATCGCCCGCCAGAGCGGCGTCCCGATCGAAACGCGGGGCGCGTTGGCCCACATCGATTCCTCCGGGGTCCTCCGCTTCGAGGGTGCGGCCAAGGTGCCGCATCAGAATCAGCGCGCCTTGGCGACGATGCTGGGGCTGGCGCTCGACCGTATCCATCTCCACGAAGGGCACGTCGGCGGCGGCTTCGGCATTCGCGGTGAAATTTATCCGGAGGACGTGCTGGTTTGCTTGGGCGCGCTCAGACTCAACCGACCGATCAAGTGGATCGAAGATCGGCGCGAGCACCTGATCGCCGCCAACCAGTCGCGCGGACAGCGCCATCGCGTCCGGGTCGCGTTCGACGAACGGGGTTTCATCCGTGGCCTCGATGCCGAATTCTGGGTCGAGCAGGGCGGCTATATCCGCTCGCACGGCGTCACCGTAATCGACCTGACGGCGGCGATGATGCCGGGGCCCTATGTCATCCCCGCGTTCCGCGCTATCGGCCACGTGAGGCTCACCAACAAAACCCCGGCCGGCACCTACCGCGCACCGGGACGGTTCGAAGGCTCGTTCGTGCGCGAGCGCGCGATCGATGCGATCGCTGCGGCGCTCAAACTCGATCCGATCGAGGTCAGGCGCGTCAATCTGATCGGGCCCGAGCGGATGCCGTTCAAGCGCGGGCTCGACACGCTCGGCACCGAGATCGTCTACGACTCGGGCAACTATCCCGCGTTCATGGACAAGGCGCTCGCCACGTTTCGGCTTCCCGACCTCAAGCGGAGCCTCGCCGAGCGCCGCGCCAGCGGCGAAATGGTCGGGCTCGGCCTCGGCTTCTTCGTCGAGAAAAGCGGCCTTGGGCCGTCCGACAAAGTGAAGATGTCGCTGACGCCGGACGGTACGATTGAGGTCGTATGCGGCTCGGCCTCGCTCGGGCAAGGAATCGACACCGTGCTCTCGCAGATCGCAGCCGAGAAACTCAATGTCCCGATCGCCGCGTTCCGCGTGCGCCACGGCCAGACCGACCTGATCGACGAAGGCCTGGGCGCGTACGCCTCGCGCGTCACCGTCATGACCGGCTCGGCGGTAAGCCTCGCCGCCCCGGCGCTCGCAAAAAAGATCTGCGCGGCAGCGGCCCCGCTACTCCAGCGCCGCCCGGACGAACTTGCGCTGGTCGACGGGCGGATCGGCCAAGCCGACAACCCCGCCGGACCGGATATCACGCTCGCTGAACTGGCGCGCACGCTCGCCGCCCCGCTCGAAGTCGAGGCGCGCTTCGAGTCGAGCCACATGAGCTACCCCTACGGACTCCACGCCGCCGTCGTTCGGATCGACGCCGAGACGGGTGCGGTCGCGATCGAGCGCTTCTTCGTCGCCTACGACGTCGGCCGTGCCGTCAACCCGACGCTGGTCGAGGGCCAGCTCGTCGGCGGCGCGGCGCAAGGGATCGGCGGCGCTCTCTACGAGGCGTTCGTATGGGACGACGCCGGTCAGCCACTGGCCGCGAGCTTCGTCGACTACCTCGTTCCGACCGCTCTCGAGATTCCGCCGATCGAAACGCTGGTGCTCGAGGACGCGCCCAGCCCGATCAATCCGCTCGGCGTCAAGGGCGCCGGCGAGGGCGGTATCAGCGCGGCCGGCGCTGCGATCGCGTCCGCGGTCGACGATGCGCTTGGGAATCCGGGCGCCATCACCCGACTCCCGATCCGTCCCGACGACGTGCGCCGGCACCTCCGCGGTCGCTAGCGGCTTTACATTTCTTTACCTGCCGCACGAACGGCAGCAACCGAGCGCTCCTATATCGGTCGTGATGGGCATCCCGCCCTCGCACGAATGGAGCGACCGATGACCGAACCGACTTCGACCACCCCGACCGAACCGGCGCGTTGACCGGCCGCGGGCCCACCCCTACGATCCCGCCCAGCATCGGAGGCCCTCATGTCGTTTGCCCACGAGTTGCAAGCCGCGGTCGACAAGAAGCACCAGGCCAATCACCCACTGATCGAAAAGTGGGCGAAGGGCGAGGTCAAGCCCGAGACCGTGGCCGGCGCCATCACCGAGATCTGGTACTGGATCTCGCGGCTCATCCCCGAGGCGCTGTTCGGGATCGCCGCCAAGGCGCCGCCCGAAATCGTCGAAATGGAAATGGAAAACTACGCCGAGGAGCTCGATCCGACCAACCCACACCCCGCCCTGATCCAGCGCTTCGCCAAGGCGTGCGGCATTTCCAAGGAGCAGCTTGAACAGGGGCGCGGCCTTCCCACCACCGAGTCGTGGCTCAACTGGGAGCTCGACGCCGTCCACCACCAGTCCTGGATCGGCGCCGTTGCCGCGGTCCATATCGCCTCCGAAGCGCAGGAGCCGGTGCTCTTCAACAAGGTGCTGCCGGCGCTCCGCAACGTCTACAAGTTCAGCGAGTCCGATCTCGAATTCTGGTGGCTGCACGCCTCGGCCGACATCCAGCATGGCGGCCGTGCCTTCAAGCTGCTCGAGAAATATTGCCGGACGCCCGAGGAACGCGCGATGGCGATCCGCTTTGCCGGCGACGGCGCGCGCATGAAGTGGATGTTCTGGGACGGCATCCACCTTCACTACGAACTCGGCTACAAGCTCCAGTAACCCGACCGCCCGTTCGGCGCTCGCGCGCGCCCTCGGACGCCTGCGTTCCGTGCCGATCACCCTGCCCGCCACCGCCGTCACGCCGACCAAACCTGCGGTCGTCCAGACCGAGCGCGGGTTCGAGATCGCGGTATTTCAGCACGGCGATTCCTACTTCGCGATCGCCAACCGCTGCCCGCATCAGGGTGCGCCGCTCGTGCAAGGCGTTTGCGACGGCGAGGTCGTGATTTGCCCGTTTCACCACTTCAAGTACGACCTCCGCACCGGCCGCTGCCGCTTTCCCCGCCACCTTAGGATTGCGACCTTCCCAGTCGCGCGCGCCGGCACGGATCTTTCGATTGATACCAGCGCCGCGCCCGATCCGAGCGCGCCGAGCCCCGGCTAGGAGCGCGGTCCTGACCCCCGCCCTCATCGCCGTCGCACCCAACGGCGCTCGCCGCACCAAGGCCGACCACCCCGCGCTGCCGATGACTGCGGCGGAGATCGGCCGCACCGCTGCCGCCTGCGCCGAAGCCGGCGCCGCCATGATCCACCTCCACGTCCGCGACGACAGCGGCCGCCATTCGCTCGATCCCACGCTCTATCGCGCCGCCATAACCTCGGTCCGCCGCGAAGCCGGGCCCGATCTGGTCATCCAGGCGACCACCGAAGCAGTCGGCCGCTACGACCGCCTCCAGCAAATGGCCATGGTGCGGACGCTGAAACCCGAATGCGTGTCGATCGCGCTCGGCGAGGTCATGCCCGACGAAGCCTCGCTCAAAGACGGCGTCCCGTTCCTGACCGAACTCAAGCGCGAACGGATCGGGGTCCAGTACATCTTGTATTCAGCCCAGGAAGCCGGTGCGTTCCGGATCCTGATGCGCCGCGGTTTGGTGCCCGACGAACGCCCGTTCGTCCTATTCGTGCTCGGCCGCTACGCCAAGGACCAGACCTCGACGCCGACCGATCTCCTGCCGTTCCTGGCGGCGTGGGAGAACCAGGGTCCGTTCGCGGTATGTGCGTTCGGCGCCAAGGAGGGCGCCTGCGCGCTCACCGCGCTTGCACTCGACGGCCACGCCCGGGTCGGGTTCGAGAACAATCTCGCGCTCGCCGATGGCCGTATCGCCCCCGACAACGCGGCGCTGGTGCGGCAAACCGCGGATGCCGCCGGGATCATGGGCCGGACTGTCGCCGACCCCGACCACGCGCGGGTGCTCGTGGGGATCGAGTCCGCCTAAGGCCCGCCTAGGGCAGCTCGATCACGACCTTGCCGAAATGCGCGCCCGATTCGAGGTGGCGATAGGCGGCCTTGGCGTCGGCGAACGGGAAGACGCGATCGATCGCCGGTTTGAGCTTGGCTGCCGCGATCGCGCGATTCATCGCCTCGAACATCTGTGCCGAGCCGACAAAAATGCCGCGCACGTCGGCTTGCTTGCGCAAGATCGGCATCGGGTTGATCTCGGCCGCGCCCGCGAGCAGGCCGATCAAACTGATCTTACCGCCGACCCGGATCGCGTTGAGCGAGCGCGCGAAGGTGCCGGCGCCGCCGACTTCGATCACTTGATCGACGCCGCGCCCGCTGGTGAGCTCGATCGCCGCCGCGTCCCAATCGGCCCGAGACTTGTAGTTGACGCCGAAATCGGCCCCGAGGTTCTTGACCCGCGCCAGCTTGGCGTCGCTCGAAGAGGTCGCGATCACGCGCGCGCCCACCTGCCGTGCGAACTGCAGCGCGAAGATCGAAACGCCGCCGGTGCCCTGCACCAGGATGGTCTGGCCGGCGGTCAGGCGGCCGTGTTCGACCAGGGCGTTCCAGGCAGTCAGCGCGGCGCACGGCAGCGTCGCCGCCTCGGCAAACGAAAGATGGTCGGGAAATCTGACCACGCCATCTTCCTCGAGCACGACTTCCTCGGCGAGGACGCCGTCGATCGAACCGCCGAGCGCGCTCGCGTTGGTGGTCGGCTCGAACTCGCCGCCGTACCAGCGCTGGAAAAAGCAGCCGGCGACGCGGTCGCCGACCTTGACCCGGGTGACACCGGAGCCCACCTCGACCACGGTCCCGGCACCATCCGAGAGCGGCACGATGTTCTCGGGCAACGGCCCACGCGCATATGCTCCCCGCACCACCATGAGATCGCGGTAATTGAGCGAACAGGCCTTGACCTTGACCAGCACCTCGCGCGGACCGGGTCGCGGCGTCGCACGCTCGACCACGGTCAACGCATCGATGCCGGTCGGCTTGGGGATGAGATAGGCCTTCATGACGGACGCTCCATCGGGTTAGCGGCGATCAGCGGCAACAGCAATGTTCCCGTGGCCCCCGCTCGAACAAGACAAAGCCGCGCTCGGAACCCGAGCGCGGCTTTTTATCTCCGCCTGACCGTGCGGGGAGCGCGATGCGCTCTCCACCGCCGGACTTATGCGACAACCTTGGCTAGAGCTGTTCCTTGACGTTCTTGGCAACGCGGAACGCGACCTTGCGTGAGGCTTTGATCTTGATCGGCTCGCCCGTCGCCGGGTTACGCCCCATGCGGGCCGGCCGGTTGCGCACCTGCATGATGCCGAGGCCGGTAATTCGGACCTTGTTCCCCTTCTTCAGGTGCTTGATCGTGAGCTCGATGAAATCGTCGAGTAGGGCGGAGCATGCCTTCTTCGACAACTTGTGTTTCGCCGCCAGCTCGGCGGTCATCTTGGACAAGGGTACCGTTGGTGGTGCCATCTATGATGCCTTTCCTTCTCTCAATGCGCCCACGAACATTGCCGAGGCGGAGCCTCTCACTTGATTCGCACGCGCCGGTAAACGTTGGTGTAGCCTGCGCGAATCAATAAGTAAATCGCTTCTTTCTCAATGTGGATAACTTGTCCACAGCACCCGTCAGCGCGTCGCGCGCAACAGATACATACGGAAGTTGCCGTAGCCCTTGGCCGCCGGCATGTGGCCGACATAGTCGCATGCGAAGCCGCTGTCGCGTTCGAGCGCGATCGCGGCGGCGAACGGCTCGGTTACGTAGACGCTGCCGGGCGGCGTCACCGGCTCGATGCGCGCGGTGCGGCTGACGTGGGCGCCGAAATAATTCTCGACGCCAAGGATCGGATCGCGCGTTTCGTAGACTGGGCCGACATGACCGCCTAAACGCAGCGCGAGATAATTGGGCAAGCCGACCGCCGCATAATCGATGTCGGCTAGGCTCGTCTGCAGCTCGAGCGCGCACGCGGCGGCGATCGCCGGGGTCGGCAGCACCACGAACAAGCCGTCGCCCCAGGTGTTGCGAAAACGAATATCCGCTCCGAAACGGGCGAGAACGCGAGCGAAGCGCCCGAGCACGTGTTCGACAAAACGCGGCAATTCCGCGTCTTTCAGCTTGCTGAAGCCTTTGACATCGCCGAACAGCATGGCACGGATCGTGCGGCCGGCGGCCGGAGCGGCGCGGGCCGGTGCCGACGGCGGCAGCGCACCGTGGTCGGGCGCAATCGCGATCGACGGCAGGCCGCGCGCGCGCCAAGCCGCGACATCGACGGCGGTTCCGGCCGGTGCGTCGTTCGCTCGACCGTCCCACACCGCGAGCTGGGCGATCGCGGTGTCGAGATACCGCGCCCGCAGGAGCGCGAGCCCCATCGCCATCTCGGCGGCATAGCGAAACAGGAGATCGTCGCCAAGGTACGCGTCTTCGGTCGCGTAGTGCACCGAGCGTGCGCGGGCGAGGCAGACGCGGAAGCGCTCGACCCATCCCGGGCCGCCCGCGGCGACCGAGGTCGCCACGAACTCCTCGGCCGCAAATGGCAGCACGACGTGGAGTTCGGCACCGCGCGCGATGAGCGCCTCGGCCGCTAGGATATCGCCGCCGCTCGCGAGGGAGCCGTAGCCGAAACCGACATGGCGTTCGCTGAACTCGCGCGCGATCCGGTCGGCGACGGCCCGTTCGGCCGCGGCTGGGAACCGTCCGGACTTACCGGGCGCCGCGATCATGTGGCCGCAATAGTGAACGACACTCGGTGCCGCAAGCGGCGCCAGGATATCGGCTGGCAAACCCTTGATCGCGACGATCAAGCCGAGCTGCTTGCGGGTCGTCGCGATCGCCGCCCAATCGCCGCTTGCAGCAGCGACCGCCTCGGCCACTGCCGCGCGCGCGTTGACGGCATCGCCCTGCAATAGCGCGGCTTCGGCCGCGGTCGCGGCGCGGTAATAGGGATCGTCGCGGCCCGCCTTCGCAATGGTGGCGACCTCGCCCGCGAGCGCCGCGGCCCCGCGCGCGTCGCCGGCGATCAGGGTCATGGTCGCCGCGTTGATGCCCGGGTAATAGCTCCCGGTACGGTCGAAGATCGCGCGGTAGATTTCGGCCGAGTGCCGTGCGCGGCGCTGGCGCTCATCGCCGACGACCGCGAGGGCCCGGTCCTTGGCGATCCGGGCTTCGAGCGCCGCGATATCTTCCGCGGTCTCGCCGCCGAGGCCGTAGTCGCGGAACCGGCGCGCCGCCTGCTCGGTCGCATTGGCCCGTGCCAGGACCAGGACCGCCCGGTGCTTGAGCAAGAGCGAGTCGGGGTAGGCCGCAAGACCGCGATCGGCGATGTCGTAGGCTTCGAGCAGCTCGCCGCGACGCTCCGCGTCTTTGGCCGCCACCAGCCACGCTTCGGCCGTCTCTGGGTTGGGTTCGCTCATGGCCGTCCCGCCGCCCTCGGGGTGCAGCCGACCCTAACAAGCGGCCCATAAATGACAAGTCCGTGAACCAATCCGGCCGACGCAAGACGGAGGTCCACCACTGCGGTATCGTCACCCGCCGGGAGAGCCATACGCGTTTTGCAACCCATATCGGAGATATCCATGGACCGCGAAGGACAGACCACCCATCAGACCGAAGAGCTGGCACCCGAAAAGTGGGTCGACATGAGCGGCGTCTCGCGCCGCACGGTACTCAAGACCGGGATCGCCGCCGGCGTCGCCGGCCTTGGCTACGCGGCGGTAACCCAGCCGATTCAGGCGCAGACCGTCATCACCACCTCGACCGAGGGCCTCACCGCCGGCATGGTCACGGTCAAGTCGAAGGACGGCAAGGACATGCCGGCCTATCGCGCCATGCCCGCGCGCGGCACCGGCTTCGGCACCATCCTGGTGTGCGAGGAGATTTTTGGCATCAACGAACACATCGCCGACATCTGCCGCCGCTTTGCCAAGGCCGGCTACTACGCGATCGCGCCGGAAATCTACTTCCGTTACGGCGATCCCAAGCCAATGACCGACTTCCAGCAGATCATCCGCGAGATCGTGTCGAAGACGAGCGACGCCGAGATCATGGGCGATTTCGACTCGGCAGCCGAGTTCGCCAAGGGCGAGGGCAAGGCCGACATGGCCAAGCTCGGCGTCACCGGCTTCTGTTTCGGCGGTCGCGTGACCTGGATGTACTCGGCCCACAACCCGGCGATCAAGGCCGGGGTCGCGTGGTACGGGCGCCTGGTCGGGCAAGCCTCCGCCAACAACCCCAAGCACCCGGTCGACATCGCCAAGGACTTGAAGGGACCGGTCCTCGGCCTCTACGGCGGCCAGGATCAGGGCATCCCGCTCGACACCGTCGAGAAGATGAAAGAAGCGCTCAAAGCGGCCGGCACGCCGGCGGCATCGAAGTCGATGTTCCACGTCTATCCCGACGCGCCGCACGCGTTCCTGGCCGACTACCGGCCGTCCTTCCGCAAGGAAACGGCCGAGGACGGCTGGAAGCGCTGCCTCGAGTGGTTCCGCGCCAACGGCGTGACCGGCGTTACCGCCTAACGTCGTACCCGAATCGGAAACGGGCGCGCTTGAGGCGCGCCCGTTTTCGTTTCACGCCGGCTCGGGGCGCTCGATCCCGGCGCGCGGCAGGAACAAGGACGCGATCGTCACCAACGCAGCGGCGGTCCCGAGCGCCAGGAACAGCGCCCAGAACCCATAGCTGCCGTGAATGGCGGCGACGATCGGAACCGTGCTGGCGGTGACCGCAAAGGTGACGACGTAGCGGATGCCATAGGCGCGGCTCCGCCATGCGCCCTTGGCGATGCGTCCGATCATGGTGTCCTGGATCGGGATCTGGCCGAACACGGTCAGCATGAAGGCGACGGCGACGATCAACGCGGCCAAACCGTCGAGATCGAGCATGGCGAAGAAAAAAATCGCCTGCAGCCCGGCCGCGACCGCGAACACCACGCGAATCGAGGCGCGGTCGATCCGATATCCGACGTAGAGCTGCGCGACCGAGGCGGCGGCAAAGACGAAGAAGGTCCACCACCCGACCGCTTGGCCGGTGGTCGCGAGTCCGCCCAAGCGTTCGTCGAAGACCTTGGGCAGCGCGAACGAGGTGCTCTGGAAGATGAAGCCGCCGAGCGACGCGGTGATAAAGATGACGACAAAAATGCGAATCAAGGTAGCGCGGTCGAGATCGGGCGCGTCCTCGAGTGCCTTCGCGACCGGCGCTACGACCGCGTCGCGGCGCACCCGGACCACGAACAGAAGGTAGGCGACGCCGACCAGCACCGAAACCGCGCCCGGGATCAGGAACGCGGCGCGCCAGCCCAGCCACTCGATCGCGAACAAGGTGACGAGCGGCGCCGCCGCAACGCCCAGGTTGCCGGCGACGCCGTTGATCGCGAGTGGCACGCCGGTGCCGCTTCGCAGGCGGCCCTCGACCACCATCGCGATCCCGACCGGGTGGTAGATCGCGCCGAATACGCCGATCAACGTCACGGCCACAGCGAGATGCAACGGCGTCTGGGCGAGCGCCGCAAGCATGGTGGCAACGCCCATACCGATGAAGAAGGCAACCATCATGCCGGGCCGGCTCCACTTATCGGCGAGCCAGCCCGCCGGAATCGAGAACACCCCGAACGCGACGAAGCCTGCGACCGAATAGGGGATGATCTCGGCATAGGTCATCACCCATTCCGGCGGCGGCGCCGCCATGACGACGCGGCGATCGCTCGCGATCGCGACCGCGACGGTGGCGAAAATCAAGATCAGGTAGTGATCAAAGAAATGGCCGAGATTGACGTAAAAAAACTCGGTCCGGCGTTGTTTGTCGGTCATGGACGGGTACCGGCGGCGAGCCTACCCGGTTTCTAGAAGCGGGGCGACGGCGGTTGTAGCGTTTGCTTCACATCAAGGCCGGTGGCTCCGGGGTCGTGCTTTTGTCGTCTTCGTAGCGCACGCGTGGACGTCATGACATCAAGTGTTCCTCCGGTTCTGCGTTCGGCGCTGCGGGCGTCGTTGATCGCCGCCGCCGCGCTGTGGTTGGCCGGATGTCCGCCGGCCGACCAGGAGATCAAGAACGACAAAGGCGCGGCCCGTACCTACAAAGTCGAGCGAATCGTCCGCACGCCGGATAAGGACCGTCCGGGAATCAACAAAGATCACCAGATGGCCTACCTCCGGCATGAATACGCGGACGGCAGCACGCTCTATCAAAAGCGGGAAAAGGACGCTTTCTCCCGGGTAAGCGGCGAATACGGCGAGGTCATCGCCGAGACCTACATCGACCGCAACGGCAACTTCCTGCGTCGAAAGCCCGATAGCGCCGACCTCCTTGCCGAGATGCGGGACCTCGACGCCAAGCGACCTTTTCAGCTCGGGAACCTGAGGAACGGCCGTCGCGAGATCTACACCAACATCGAGACGCTCGTCACCAGAGAACCGGTCCGGACCGCGGCCGACTTTGCCCGGCCGCCCACCCCGACACCGACGGTTCGTCCGCCGGGTCTGCCGCCCGCAACCAAGCTGCCCGAAACGCCGGTCATCGCACCGCCGACCCCCACGGTCCCGCATCATCCGCCGCCATGATTCTTCCTCGCCGGCCGTACCGGAACACGGCGCATCGGTTCCAGGTCATTGTCCTCGGCCTTGCTGCAATCGCCATTGGCGCCGTCGCCATGGCGCAAACCGCGGCGCTGTCGGTCGCGCCGGCTAAAGACCCGGTGCCGCTCAGATTTGCCGCCGGCGGCGCCTTCGAGTTCGTGACCGAGATCAACAACGCCGGCTCCTACATCGCGAACGAAGGGCGCCGCGTCACGATCGCCGGCGCCGGATTGTTCAAGGCCGAAGGCGGGAGCGTCGACTGGGCGATCGACGTCGAGACGGTCATGATCGACGGCAAGTCGTTCGCCGCGCGAAAGCCGCTATCGACGATCGATCTGCTGACCGACGCGAACGGCTATGCGGCCGGCCATGTGGTCAGCTTTACCGGGCTCGCCCAAGTCCAGAAGCCGCTCGTCCCGAACTCGTCGCTTTACCTCGTGGTCGACCGTTTCAGCGAGGCCGTCGTGACTGGCTTGGCGGCGCTGCCGCCTCGCTTGCCGCCCGGTCCGGTCAAAACCGGCGACGCGCTCGCGGATTCCACCGCCCAAGTACGCTCGGCCCTGAGCCGCCTCTATCCGGATGTCGAGATCACCAAGGCGCTTGCGCCGCTGGCGATGGAAGGGCTGGCGCTGGATGGCGCGAAGTTCGTGATCGTCGCTTCGCTCGACGATACCTTGACCGCCCGGATCAAGGGCACGCCGGTGACGATCCGGGTCAAGGCCCGCACGGTGTTCGACACCTTGAGCGGCCTGCCCACGATCGCGACGCTCAACATTACCGGCGCGCTGCAACACGCGGAAGCGACCGGGACCGTCGACTATTCGATCACGACGCGCGTCACGACGCGTTCGATCAAGCGGACGCTTTAAGGTACAGCCTCCCGATCAGTAGTTGGGCCCGTTCAGAGCTTCCCACACCAGTTTGTCGAAGTGATGGACGGCGTGCTCGCTCCTCCACGACCGTTCCTTGTCGACCATCAAGCGTCCCTGCGTATAACCGCGCGAGCGCATGCCCCGCTGCTGCTTTTCCATGCACGGCACGTCCTCGGGCAACACGCGGTCGCGGTAGTAGTTGAACTGCTTGACGTCGAGCTCGGTCGGCGGGTCGTTGACGCAAAGGTTGTCGATCGTTTGCGCCGAAGTTTCGGGCCCGGTCGCCCAGATGCGCTGGATCTTGAGGTTGCTGGGCCCTTGATGGGTCAGGAGGATCAGGTTCGGCCACAGTGTCCAGATGTAGACATTCGCGACCTCGTCGCGGTTACCGCCGCCATAGGGCGAGCGTTCCTTCTCGTTCGAACGCGCCATCACCGCGGTCCAGTACTTGTGCTCGGTCACCTCGAACGAGGGCTCGAGATAGGCACCCTTCCCCGCCATCACCCCGGGATGCACGATCGCGCAGTGGTAACACTCGTTCTGGTCGAGCACGAACTTCCAGTTGAAGTCGAATGTGTAGCAGTCCTGACGGGCGAATTTGAGACGGTCGAAGTGCGGAATCTTGGCGCGTAGGTCTTGCTCGAGATCGCCGGCCATACTCTTGAGCGAAGCGGCCTTGGGATCGAGGTTGACGAACACCATGTTGGCCATCTGCTCGACCTGGATTTCGGCCAGGCCAAAGTCCTCGAGCTTGAAACCGGCGACGTTCTCGGCGTTGCCGGCAGCCTTGAGGCGGCCCTCGTTGTCGAACGACCAGGCGTGGAACGGGCAGGTCATGATCTTCTTGTTGCCGCGCCCTTCGACCAAGATGTGGCCGCGATGGGTGCAGACGTTATAGAACGCGCGCAGCGCACCCGATTTGGCGCGGACCACGAACACCGGCTGATCGATCACGGTGGCGGTGAAATAGTCGCCCGGTTCCCCGAGATCGGCCGCGAGGCCGACGAATTGCCAGGTCTTGAACCAAATTTCCTCTTTCTCGCGCTCGTAGACCGCGGGGTCGAAGTAGTATTTCGACGGCAACGTACCCGAGAGATCGGCGTTTGGCAGAAACCGCGGCGGCGACTTGGGCTTGGACTGGACCGTCATGCTCTCCTCCCCAGGATGCGGAAGAGCGCCAGTGTGCCAGCAGCTGCCGAACCGCGTGCTTGACCTAGGTTAGGAATGTCGGCGGCAGGCCCCGAGCGCGTCCGGGTCGCAGCCGGCCGGTCGCGCTACTCAAGCGGTGAGCTTGGGTTTCACGCCCTTGGTCAGTTGTTCGAGCAACGCGAAGCACTCGGGGCGGGTACCGCTCACGTTCTGACCGTCGTTCCCGATCAGGAACAGGATCCACTGTTTCAAGCCGAGCTGGCGCCCGAGTTCGTTCATGCGGCCGGCGACGTCGTCGGGGGTACCGAACAGGCGCGGCGAACGCGCCATCAGCCAGTCGTAGAGCCCGAGCTCCTTGGCGCGTTCGACCATGATCTGCTCGCGGTTCTTGGTCTTGTAGACCGTGGCGAGGCTGTGCGTGTCGGCGTTCAGCTGCTTGAGCTTTTCCTTGTAGGCGTCGGGAATGCCCTTGCCGTCCATGCTTCCCATGGTGAGCCAGCGCGGCATCCAGCCCAGCGTCCGCGCCGCGGCGGCGTCGTAGCTCTGATCGAACACGACCCGCGTGTTCCACCAGAGATCGAATGCTTTGGGGTCCTTACCGACCGCGCGGCGCCCGTCATCGACGATGTCCCGCACATAGGCCACGTCCTCGGGGGCGAAACCCATGTGCACCACGGCACCATCGGCAACTTCGGCCGCCATGCGCAGGATCTTGGGGCCCGAGCACATGACGTAGACCGGGAGATCGAACGGCTCGAAATAGGCCCAAGCCGGCTTGAACCGCTGCCCGTCCCACTCGATCGCCTCGCCGGCGCAGAGCGCCTTGACCGCCTGGACATAGGCGCGGGTCTCGGCGATGGTCGCCACTTTCCGGCCCATCGACCATAGCGCCGAGTCGCCAGTCCCGATCCCCATCATCAGCCGCCCGGGCGCGAGTTCGTTGAGCGCGACGAACGCGCCGGCGGTGACCGAGGGGTGGCGCGTCACCGGGTTGGTGGCGTAGGTCATGATCTTGACGCGCTCGGTCGCGACCGCCGCGGCGGTCAGGCACACCCACATCTCGCGCATGTAGTTCTGCGAGTCAGCGGCGCCGATGACATCGAGCCCGTGGCGCTCACACGCCCGCCAAAACTCGACCGCGCCGCGCACGTTTTCGTGCGTCGGCATGACGCTCAAGCGGAAACCGTCGCTCGTCATGATGCCCTCAAGAAAAAAGCGGCAGGGCCGGTGCCCTGCCGCTTCGCGTCGTCGGCGCTTGCCGCTATTGCACCATGTGGACCGACTCGAAGTCGTCCTTGTTGCCGAGCGGGTTGGTGATGACGTTCTTGAACTTCTTATTGATAAAGTGCGGCTGCTCGAGCTCGAGGAACCACACGAACGCGACGTCGTCGACCAGCGCTTTTTGCAGCTCGCTGTAGATCTCGGTCCGCTTCTTCTCGTCAGGCTCGGCCGCGCCTTTGGCGAACAACGCGTCGATCTTCGGGTTCGAATAGCCGGCCATGTTGTTGAACGGCACGCCCTGCTTGATGTTGGACGAGATGTAGGAACGCGCGACGCCCAACTCCGGGTCGGCGTACTGGCCCATGAAGTTGACGGCGATGTCGTACTCCCAGTTACCCATCGCCTTCATCCAGCCGCCGGCATCGTAGCTCTTGATCTCGGCATCGATGCCGACGTCCTTCAGCGCCTGCTTCACGTACTCGCCGATACGGACATATTGTTCGCCCAACGAGGCGTAGAGCGGCGTCAGCGTCGTCTTCAAGCGCACGCCGTTGGCGTCGGGCTTGAGGCCCATGTCGTCCAGCATCTTCTTGGCCTTGGCCGGGTTGAAGTCCCACGCCATGCCGGTGTTCTTGTCGTGGAACTTGGTCACGGTCGACACCGGGCTCGACGGAATCTTGCCGAGGCCGAAATAGATGTTGTTGCGGATGAAGTCGCGATCGATCGCGTGGGCGATCGCGCGGCGGAACCGCACGTCGTTGAACGGCGCCTTGCGGTAGTTGAACTCGACCCACATCATGGTGCCGATCATCTCGTAGCCCTTGGTCGTCATCTCGAGATGCGGTAGCGCCTTCAGGCGCGGCACGTCGTAGTTCTCGATCGCACCCCACGCCGTGAAGTGGACGCGGCCCTGCTCGAGCGCGAGCGACCGGCCGGCCGGATCGGGAATGAACTGGAAGTAGATCGCGTCGAGGTACGGCAGCCCCGGCTTCCAGTAGTCGTCGTTGCGGACGAGTTTGATGTAGGAGCCCTTCTTCCACTCGACGAACTTGAACGGCCCGGTGCCGACCGGCTTCTCGTTGTACGGATTCTTGGTGTACTCGGTGCCCTCGTAGAGGTGCTTGGGCAGCACCGGCATCGAGGCTGGGTCGAATAGCGACATGAACGCCGGATAGGCGTTCGGGAATTCGAACACCACGGTATGGTCGTCGGGCGCGTGCACCTTCGACATCATCGCCACCACGCGGCGCGAGAGCGGGTTGTATTGCTTCAGGATTTCGGTGGTGGTGAAGACGACGTCATGGGCAGTGAACGGCTTGCCGTCATGCCACTTGACGCCCTTGCGGAGTTTGAAGGTGTAGGCTTTGCCATCGGGCGACATGCTCCACGATTCGGCCAACACCGGAATCGGCTTGTACTCGAAGTCGTACTTGATCAGCGACTGGTAGACCTTGCTCGAGACCGTGTAGGCCGCGAGCTGGCCGGTCATGCCGAGGCCGAGATGGATCGGCTCAGGTACCACGGCGACGTGCATCTCGCCGCCCTTCTTGGGCGCTTGCGCCCAGCCCGGAACGGCAACGACGAGCGCAGCCACGGCAACGGCCGTTGCAACTGCTCGCGACAGTGAGCGAAATAGCATGACTCCCTCCCCAAAACGAAGCGGCCGCTGCGGCGACCGCACGAAACTGGATTGTACGCGCTCAGGTGCCGTTGGCAACCGGCCGGCGAGCGCAATCGTCAGCCGTTGTCGAGGACGACCCGGTTGCGGAGCTGGCCGATCGACTGGATTTCCGAGGTGAGCACGTCGCCCGGCCGCAGATAGGTTAACGGCGGCTTGCCGGCAATCGGCTTGTAGAACCGCCCGCCTAGTTTCTTGTCGGTGCCAAACGCGGTGCCGCCGGGAGTACCGGTCGAAATGATCATGCCCGGGCGAAGCGTCAGAAACAGCGAGAAAAACCGCACCAGGTCGGCGACGCGCCAGAGCATGTGCGCGGTGGTGTTGTTCTGCCGGACCTCGCGGTTGACCAGCGTGCGGAGCTTCAGCCGATGCGGACTCTTGATCTCGTCGACAGTGACGATGCACGGGCCCAGCGGCGCGCAGGTATCGAAGTTCTTGCCCGGGCCGTAGTCGTAGGAAACGCTGCCGTCCGGCTTCAAATTGACCTGGCGGTCGCGGAGCGTGAGGTCGTTCATGACCGCGTAGCCGAATACGTGCGCGAGCGCCTTCGACTTGGCGATTCGCCGCCCCGGCCGGCCGATCACGATCACGAGCTCGGTTTCATAGTCGAGCTTCTTGGTAAGCGCGCGGTCGAGCCGGATGTCGTCGTGCGGGCCGATCACGCCTTGCGGCACTTTGACGAAGAATTCAGGCTCCTTGAGGATGCGCTTGGGCACCTCGTCGCGGTGTTCCCAGTAGTTGGCGCCCGAACAGAGGATCGCCGTTGGCTGCATCGGCGCCGCGAGCTTGACGCGCGCCAGCCGTCGGCGGCCGCGGCCGGAGGACCGGCTCGCGCGCACCGCGGCGCGGGCCATCGTGGGGCCGGCCGCGCCGGACGCGATGAACGCGACGGTATCGGCGAGGATCGCGCGAGCGCGTGCTGACGCACCCCGCCGGCCCAGCGCCTCGGCCACGTCGACCACGTCTTCGCCATCGACGACGCCTAGGCGCCGCTCACCGCGGCGCCAATAGTTCACGATTCGCATGGTTCCTCCCCCGCAAGCCGGACGCGCGCCGCGGACAGCCAGCATGGCCGAACCAATGCAGTCGACCGGGCGAAATCTCGTTAGGTACCGATATTTCCCTGGGCAACTGCGTTCGTCCGCCGAGGAACGCGTGAACCAAGTTTACCAGCTTACCGCGAGCGGGGCTGCAATCCCAGCGACGCGCCGCCCGGGGTGCAGCTTAAACGATCCCACGGTCGATAAGACTTTGCGCGGTATCCCGCACAGTATCGCCAAGATCGCGCCACGAAAGTCCCAATTCGCGCCGCGCCTTGTCGGTGGACACGCGAAACAAGCGGCCGAGATCTGGCAGGACCGCCCGCAAGCTGGGGTCGAACAACGCGACCACACGCACTATCAGATCGGGGAGTTCGCGACGCGGAATCCTACGCGCCCGCTCGGGGAACGCTTGCCGCAGCAATCGAGCGATATCCGCAATCCACAGCGAACCGGCGGCGGCGATATAGCGCTGCCCCGCTGCCGCGGCGGTTTCCATCGCGGCGATGTGGGCGACAGCAACGTCACGAACGTCGACAACCGGGAACCCGACACGCGGCACCGCCGGGTATTTTCCGGTCAGGAGGTAGCGTAAAATCTCGACCGAAGTCGGCAGGTGAGAATCGATGATCGGCCCGAGGATGAGGCCCGGGTTGACTGTGGCGAGCGTCATCCCCGATCGGTCGGCTGCCGCGAAGTCCCACGCCGAGCGCTCGGCTAGGGTCTTGGCGTAGGCGTAGGACGTGATCGTCGGCGAATCGGTATCCGTCCAGTCCGACTGATCAAATACGCGATCGCTCGCTCCGGGGTGGCCGTGCAATACCGCGACCGTCGATGACGTGACCACTGTCCGCTCGACGCCAGCACGGCTGGCGGCGCGAAGGACGCGCAGGGTACCATCGCGAGCCGGCGCGAGCAGTCCGTCACGGACCCGGGGCGGCACCATCGGAAACGGCGCGGCAACATGGAGAACGTAGCGGCAGCCCTTTAAGGCTTCATCCCAACCGTCGTCGCGGGTGAGATCGGCCGCGACCACTTCGATCCGCCGGTCGGCGTCGGCAATCGCTTGGAACGGCACGCGCACGGCGTCGGCGGGGACCGCCGGACGTACCGTCCCGCGCACGCGGTAGCCGCGACGGAGCAATTGATCGACGCAATGTTGCGCGACGTAGCCGGTCGCTCCGGTCACGAGAACGAGGTCGTCACCCTCTGCCACGCCGCCCTCCCGTCTATTCGAACGCGGGCGAAGATATTACACCCGACCGTTCGCCCACAAAAAAAACCGCCCGGTGCTAGCGCCCATTGAAGGAGGCGTCGGTCGCGCGCGTCGCCGACAGCCCTTCGC
Source organism: Rhizobium sp. Q54 (assembly GCA_945903685.1). Classification (GTDB taxonomy): domain Bacteria; phylum Pseudomonadota; class Alphaproteobacteria; order SHVV01; family SHVV01; genus SHVV01. Next base: position 10,000 of record CAMDOQ010000001.1, on the reverse strand, counting down.
GGTCGGACTGGTACCAGGTGAAGGTCGAAGGGTGAAACAGCTCCTCGGGCTTCCAAATCTTCTTCGATAGACCCTGCTCGTACGACCAGCGGATCTGGGTCTCGATGGTCGTGCGGTTTTTCTCGATGCCGTACGGCCAGAAGTCGGGGCCCATGTCGCGCACGGTGTCCTCGGCCTCTTTGGTGATCCACGGCAGCATGGTCGTGAGCGCGGTGATCTCGGTGAGGTTGGGGACGATCTTGGCGCGCGCCGCCTCGAACGCTTTCATCACCGCGCGCGCGAGCCACGGATGCTGGTCGGTCAGGCTCTTGCGGATACCCACCAGGTGCATGATGTGGAAGATGCCGGTCTTCTTGTAATAGGCGAGCTCGGCGGCGCGGTAATCGGGAAACAGACGCCCGACATGGGGGGCCTGATCGCGCCAGCACTGCGGCGTCTGCGCCGTGACAATCGCGTCGATCTTGCCTTCGATCAGGAGCTTGGAGAGGGTTTCGCCGCGCGGTACCGGTTCGATGTCGACGCCGGCCGGGGCTTGCGAGGTGACGTAGTCGAGAAACTCGGGCTCGTCGACTCCGCCGATCCGCCAGCGGAGGTCGGAGGGCTTCACGCCGTACTCGTCCTGCAACATGCCGCGGATGCAAAGGCCGCGGGTCAACTGGTAGTTGGGCGCGCCGACCAACCTGCCCTTCAAGTCCTCGGGCCGTTTGATGCCGCGGTCGGTGCGGATGAAAATGCCGGAGTGGGTGAAGACCCGCGAGAGCGGGATCGGCAGCGCCCAGTACGGGAAGTCGTGATTGGTCTTGGCCAACATGAACGACGAGAACGACATCTCGCAGACGTCGAACTCCTGGTAGGTGAAAAGCCGGAAGAACGACTCCTTCGGCCGCATCACCATGTAGGTAACGTCGCAGCCTTCGACCGGCACGCTGCTGTCCTTGATCGCTTGGACGCGGTCATAGTCCCAGGTCGCGATTGAAATCGGAAGTTTGGTCGCCATCTTTTTTTCCTTCGGATTGAGTCGAAAAGGCCGCATGTGCCGCGATCGTCAGCCGCCAAGCCCGGTCAGGCGGGCGTAGCGGCGCCGGTGCCACGCGTCGTTGCCGTGTTGACTGCCGAGCGCGAGCGCGCGTTTCAGGTATCGGCCGACGCCGAGCTCGCTGGTATAGCCGATCGCGCCGTGCAACTGGATCGCCGATTTGGTGACCGCGAGCGCCGCCGCCGAGGCCCGCGCTTTGACCGCCGAGGCGAGCCCGGGCGCGAGCCGGCCTTCGTCGGCCAGCGTGCATACCTGGTAGAGCAACGAGCGCGTGAGCTCGATCTCGGTGTAGTCGGTGACGGCGCGGTGCTGAAGCGCCTGGAAGCTCGCGATCGGGCGATCGAATTGCTGGCGCGTCTTGGTGTAGTCGAGCGCCAAGGCATGCGCGCGCTCCATCGCACCCAAGAGCTCGGCGCTGGCCGCGAGCAACAGGCGGTCATAGGCCTGGGCGAGAATCGCTGCGGCGCGGTTGGGGCCGGCGAGGACCCGGGCGGGCGTATCCGCGAAACCGAGGGTCGCGACCGCGCCGGCATCGACCGTCGCCACCACGCTACAGTCGAGCCCGGCCGCGGCGCGCTCGACCCACGCCAGCGCGGGCCCGTCCGCCGATTCGGCAGCGACCAGGAAGCCCGCCGCCTGATCGGCCCCGCCGACGCCGGCAACGGTACCCGAAAGCGCGACCGCGCCGCCCGGGCGCGCCGCGCCGGTGAGCGCGAGCGACCCTCCCTCATCGAAAACCGGAACGACGATCGTCGCGCCAGAGACGCTCGCATCGAGCAGACGGTCGCGATCCGGACCGCTTTCGCTCGCGGCGAGTGCACCGGCTGCGACCGCCGCCAATCCGATCGGCTCGACGAGCGGCGCTTGCCCGGCGGCCTCGACGACCAGGCACAAGTCGACGATGCCGAGGCCGAGGCCGCCCGCGCTTTCCGGCACCAGGATCGCGAGCCAGCCGGCCTCGGCGATCTTGGTCCATACCGCGGGCACGAACGGCCGCGCCGCGCCGGCGCGCTCGCCCGGCCGCGGCGCCGCACACTCGGCGATCAACCGCTCAGCACTGGCGCGTAAAAGCCGCTGCTCTTCGGCAAGAATGAGTTCCATCGTCGTTCCGCCAGCCCTGACGTCGCGCGGCAGCAACCTAACCGATCAATCGGTATCCTTGCCCTTGATCGCCGTGTAACCCGGTTTGAATTCCTTCTTGTCGATGAACTTCTTGATGCCTTCGTCGCGGGTCTGGTTGCGATCGGCGAACCGAAGCGCAGTACCCTTGGCCATCAGGTACTCGAGCGCCTCGTTGTAGCTCATCTGCCGCACTGCCTTCATCGCCTGTTTGGTGTAGGCGAGCACGGTTGGGTTCTTTTCCATGAGCTTGTTGGCAAGAGCAATCGTCTCGGCGCGCAGCCGGTCGAGCGGTACCGCGAAGTTGACGAGCCTGATTTCGGCGGCCTTCTTGCCATCGAACGTCTCGCCCGTGGTGGCGTAGTACATGGCATCGCGGATGTTGATGGTGTCGACCAGCACCTTGGCGACGGCGCCGCCGGGAATCACGCCCCAATTGACCTCGGACAGCCCGAACACCGCGTCCTCGGCGGCGATCGCGAAGTCGGCGTTGCAGACCGGAATGAAAGCACCGCCGAATACATAGCCGTTCACCATCGCAATCGACGGTTTGCGGCTCATCGACATGAGCTCGCCGGCCCAGCGTTCCATCGAAGTGTAGGAACGAAAGCGCGTGCGCGGATTGGCATCGCCCTCGCGGAAGTACTCCTTCAAGTCCATGCCCGCGCTCCAGCTATTGCCGGCACCGGTGACGACGACGACGCGGGTGTCGTCGTCGGTCTCGAGGTCGAGGAAAATTTCCTCGAGTTCGTAGACCATGGTCGGATTGAAGGCGTTCCGCTTTTCGGGTCGGTTGAACGTGACCCAAGTGATGCCGTTTTCCTTGTCGACGAGGACGGTCTTGTATTTCGTTTGAGCCATGGTCGGTTCTTTCCTGCAGAAGAGCTCGGTTCGGGTGGGACGGCGGGCGTGCCCGCCGTCAATTCATGCCAAGCACGCGCTTGGCGACGACGTTGCGCTGAATCTCGTTGGATCCGCCGTAGATGGTGGCGTGGCGGTGATAGAGGAACGCGGTCGCGACCTCGACCGGCCCGTCGGGGGTCGCGATCGGCGCGCGCTGCGCCGCCGCCGGACCCGCCGCTTCGACCAAGAGATCGCACAGCCGTTGCAGTGTCTCGGTGCCGACGATCATGATGATCGAGGCGTCGGCGCCGAGCGGTTTGCCGGCGGCGGCGAGCTCGATCAGATGATTGAAGATGGCGGCGTGGGCGATGACGTCGAGTTCGATCTTGACCAGGCGGTCGCGAAAGCCGGCATCGTCCAGGAGACCGTTGGCGCGCGCCAGGCGTTTGACATCGGCCAGCACCATGAAGCACCGATACGGATTGGCGCTGGTGACGCGCTCGAATCCCAGGACGTGGTTCGCGACTTTCCAGCCGCCGTGCAGCGGACCGACCAGATTCTCGCGCGGGACGCGGACGTTGTCGAGGAACACCTCGGCCAGTTCGTCGTCGCCGGCGATGGTCTCGATCGGGCGAATGGTGAGCCCGGGGCTTAGCAAATCGATCAACAGGAAACTGATCCCGGCTTGCTTGGGCTTCGCGTCGGGGTCGGAGCGAACCAAGGCAAACATCCAGTCACTCTCGTGCGCCCAACTGGTCCAGATCTTCTGGCCGGTGACGACGAAATGATCTCCGACCAGTTCGGCGCGCGTGCGCAGGCTGGCGAGATCGGAACCGGCGTTGGGCTCGGAATAGCCCTGCGCCCAGACCACCTCGCCCGTGAGGATCGGCGGCAGGTGGCGCAGCTTCTGCGCCTCGGTGCCAAAAGCCATCAGCGCGGGCGCGAGGAAGTAGGGCCCGAGCGGGTGCAACGCCGGGGCGCCGGCGCGGGCGATCTCTTCGGCGAGGATCACTTGTTGATAGATCGTCGCGCCCATGCCGCCGTACTCGCGCGGCCAATGCGGCGCCGACCACCCGCGCTCATAGAGCGCGCGGTGCCAGGCGCGGGTGTCGCTGGGGTTGGGCCGGCGCGAGCTACCGCGGAGCGCCGCCGGCGCGTTGGCCTCGACCCAAGTCCGGACCTCGGCCCGAAAGCGGGCCTCGTCGTCGCTGTCCTTGCGAAACATAGCGCGGGGACGTCACTCGCGACGACGAGGCTCGGGACGCTTACGTTAGGCCGTCAACCACGCTTCGAACTTGCGCGTGATCTCGGTCAAGTTGGTCGACAACCAACGATAGTCGTACTGGTGCGCAACCTTGACGTTGTCGGGGTGCGAGGGCATCAGTTTGCCGAACGCCGGCTCGAGCAGGTCATAGGCTTTGAGGTTCGCCGGGCCGTAGTAGATCAGCCGTGCGAACGCCGCTTGCGGCTCCGCCCGCCCGACGAAGTCGAGCAGCTTGTGCGCATCATCCGGGTTCTTGGCCCCGGTCAGAATCGCCCAGCCTTGCAGGATGCCGGTATAGAGCGCCTGGTTCCACACGATCTCGTAGGACACCTTGTTCTTGAGGATCGAGTCGGCGGCGCGGCCGTTCCACATCAGCAGGAGATCAACCTCTTCGTTCTCAATCATCTGCTGCTGCTCGCCGCCCTGGGTGAACCACTTCTTAATGTGCGGCTTGATCTCGTTGAGTTTCTTGAACGCGCGATAGACGTCGAGCGGATAGAACTTGGGATCCTTGGGGTCCATGCCGTCGGCCATCAACGCGATCGGGATCGCCTTGTTGGCCTGGCGCTCGAGCGCGCGCGGGCCCGGGAATTTCTTGACGTCCCAGAAATCGGCCCACGACTTCGGATGGTTGCCGCTCGGCCACTTCTTCTTGTTGAAGACCATGACGTCGGAGAGCGTGAGCGACGAAATCGTGTTCGGGAGGGTGGTGTACTGCTGCTCCGAGAGCTTCGTTTTGTCGATCTTGCTCCAATCGAGCGGCTGGAACATGCCGGCTTCCTGCGCCCGCAGCATGTCGACCGAGGCGAGCGTCAACGTGTCGACTTCCTGCGCCTTGGCCTGATGCGCGGCGACGAGTTTGGCGAAGTTGTAGGGCGTCAGATACTGGACCTTGATGGCCGGGTTGTTCTTTTCGAACGGACTGATGAAGGCGCCCACCATCGCTTCTTGGAACGAGCCGCCCCAATTCATGGTCGTGAGCGTGCGGGTCTGGGCTCCGGCGCTTCCGGCCATGCCCATGAACGAGCCCAAGATCGCCGACCCGGCGGCAACCTGGCCCAATTTCTTTACGAACGCCCGGCGGTCGAGTCCGCGCGTCTCGTCCAAAGCTTCGCGCAACAGGCTGAGCGCGAGTTCCTTGTCCTTCTCATGATGACGCATTTAGCACCTCCCTCGTGGCCTTATTCGATTGGGCGGAGGATAGTCCGCCCGGTGGCGCGAGTCTATTTATGGGCCGGCAGCCGGGAGGCCCCGGCGCTTCGATAGGAGCTGGGCTACTCCGGCGCAGGCGTAGGCCAAGACCGCCATCCCTATCAGGCCGGTCGAGACCGCGGCGATGGTGGGGTCGACTTCGGACCGGACGCCAGCCCACAACTTGACGGCGAGCGGTTTTTCGACACCGCCGAGCACGAACAAGGCGACCAGGAGCTCGTGGACCGACTGGATGAACGCGAACACCGCGCCGACCATGATGCCGGGCGCGATGATCGGAAGCGTGATCCGTACCACCGCCCATAGCGGGCTGGCGCCGTGGATGACGGCAGCGCGCTCGAGGTCGCGATCGGCGCTGCGGAGGCTCGCGATCGTATTGATGACGACGTAGGGGAGGCCCGAGACCGTGTGCGCCGCCGCCAAACCCCAGATCGTGTTGACCAGACCCAGCGGTACGTAAAAGAGGTAAAGCGACAGCCCTTTGATGATGGTCGGGGTAATGAGCGATGCCAAGATCAACGCAGTCACGAACGAGCGACCGGGGATGCCGTAGCGCGACAGCGCGAACGCCGCCGGCACGCCCAACAGGGTTGAGAACACGGTCGTGAGCGCGCCGACCTGGAGGGTAATGGCAAGCGAGTTGAGCCAATCGGGGTCGGACAGGAGCTTGGCGTACCACTGGATCGAGTAGCCGGGCGGCGGGAACGACAGGAACCGCGCCGAGCTGAACGAGATCAAGACGACAACCACGACCGGAAACAGCAAATAGAGCAGGACCAGCAGCGTGCCGGTCGGAATCGCCAGCCGGCCAACGCGCACGCTCATGCTTCCTTCCCGCCCCACAGGCGTTCGATCGAGAAGGCGCGGTTGTAGGCGATGACGACCGCGATCGTGACCGCGAGCAGCAGAACGCCGGCCGCGCTCGCGAGCGGCCAGTCGAACAGCTCGGTCGCAACCAACATGATGATCTGCGAGATCATCGTCTCCTTGGGACTGCCGAGCAGCGCGGGCGTGATGTAGAAACCGAGCGAAATAATGAAGACCAGGAGGAACGCGGCGTAAACCCCGGGCAGGCTCAAGGGGAAAAACACGCTCCAGAACGCGCGCCACGGGCTGGCGCCGTGAATCTCGGCCGCCGCCACCAGCTGCCGGTTGATGCGCAGCATCGCGCCGAACAGGGTCAGAATCATCAACGGCAGCATGATCTGGATCATGCCGACCAGGACGCTGCCCAAATTGTAGAGAAGCTGAAGCGGTTCGGTAATGAGCCCGATATCGATCAGGAACCGGTTCACCAAGCCGCGGCGACCGAACAAGATCAGCCACGAGAAACTGCGCACGATGTAGTCGAGCCAGTACGGGATGATGACCAGGATCATCACGACGGCGCGAATCCGGGCATCGCCGACGACGAGGTAGTAGGCGACCGGGTAACCGAGGATCAGCGAACCGACGGTACAGATGATCGAGATTTCGAACGTCGTCCACAGCGCCCGGGCGTAGATCGGCGTCGTGAACAGCGATGCGTAGTGATCGAGCGAAAACGCGTCCTTGACGATGAAGCTCTGCCACACCATGAGACCGAGCGGCCACAGGAAGAAGAAAAAGATCCACAGCAACGTCGGCCCAAGCAAGAGCGCCGGCACCAGCGCGCGGTTGAGCGACATCCGCGCCGGTGCGGGGTCGGCGACCGGTACCGTCACCGCGTGCTCCGGAGCAGAAGCCGCGCGCTCGCCCGCGGCCACGACACGAACACGCGCTGGCCGCTCTCGATCGAGAAGCCGCGCGCGCGCGCCAGTTTGGCCCCGATGGCGATACCGGCGACGGCGATTTCGAGCTTCAGGGAATCGCCCAAGTAGCCGACCGCGGTCACGGTGCCGGCCACGCACTCGGCGCCTGCCTGGCGGTCCTCGGTCAGCGCGACCCCGACTTCCTCGGGCCGCACCAGGACGCTCACCGCGTCGCCGGCCTTGGCGGCGACCCGATCGCGCGGCACCTGCACCGTGAACCCGCCCTCGACCGCGACGCTGAAGTGATCGGCCGCAACCGCCGCGACCGTACCCGGCAGCAGGTTGGCGCCGCCCAGGAAATCGGCGACGAACTGGTTCTCGGGCGTCTCATAGAGCTGACGCGGCGTCCCCGCTTGTTCGATCTTGCCGTAGTTCATGACCACGATCAGGTCGGACATGGTGAGCGCTTCGGTCTGATCGTGGGTCACGTAGACGAAGGTGGTGCCGATCGAGCGGTGGATGTTCTTGATCTCGAACTGCATCTGCTCGCGGAGTTTCTTGTCGAGCGCGCCCAAGGGCTCGTCCATCAACAGGAGCCGCGGATGCGAGACCAGCGCGCGCGCCATCGCCACGCGCTGCTGCTGACCGCCCGAGAGCTGGCGCGGATACCGCGCCTCGAACCCGTTAAGCTCGACCAGCGCCAGCGTCTCCAGGATCCGCGTTCGCGCTTCGGCGCTCGTGAGCTTGGTCCGCATCTTGAGCGGAAAACCGACATTGTCGAACACGGTCATGTGCGGAAACAGGGCATAGTTCTGGAACACCATGCCGATGTTGCGCTTGTGGGTCGGGACGTTGGAGACGATGGCGCCGTCGAACAGAATCGAGCCGGCATCGGGCGACAGAAATCCGGCAATCAGGTTCAGGGTCGTGGTCTTGCCCGATCCCGACGGTCCGAGCAGGGTGACGAAGCTCCCGGTCGGAATATCGAGCGAGATCGAATCGACCGCGACCGCGGACCCGAACGTCTTGCGCAGCCGATCGATGCGCACGGCGGCGCCCCGACTTGGCGTTACGTTTGCGGCCATGGCGCTCCGGAGGTTCGTGTTGCGCGCGCAGGACAACGACTTTCAGCGCTCTTCTACTACAGCAAATCCATATGCTTTCAAGGCCGTCCGTGCGCCGCCCGGATCGACTTACGTTTGCAGGGCGGCGACGCGCGGCCGATAATGCGCCGACCGCACACCGTTTCAGAAGGTCGACGATGCAGCAACCGGACGAGATCAAGTGGCCAAAGGCGGACTTCAGCCGCGTCCCGTTGAGCGTCTTCAACAACGCCGACGTGTTCGCGCGCGAGATGGAGCGCATCTTTCAAGGCCCGGTCTGGAACTATCTCTGCCTCGAGGCCGAGATCCCGAACGTCGGCGACTATGTCGTCGTCTATGTCGGCGACAAGCCGGTGGTGGTCAACCGCGCCGACGACGGCTCGGTGCACGCGTTCGAGAATCGCTGCGCCCACAAGGGCACCAAGCTCGTCCGCCACAACCAGGGCAACGTCAAGAGCCACACCTGCATTTATCATCACTGGTGCTACGACCTCGCGGGCAAGCTGATCGGGGTGCCGTTCCAGCGCGGGTACAACGGCAAGAGCGGCATGCCGGCCACGTTCGACAAGGCCGACCACGGTCTGACCACGCTCAAGGTCGCGACCTACGGCGGCGTCGTATTCGGCTCGTATCGGCGCGATGTCGAGCCACTCGAGAGTTACCTCGACAAGCCGATGCGCGACTATATCGACCTCACCCTCGGCCGCCCGATCGAGGTCCTGGGCTACTGGCGCCAACGCATACCCGGCAACTGGAAGTTCTACTTCGAGAATTTGATGGATTCGTACCACGCCGGGCTTCTGCACCAGTTCCAGGCGACGTTCGGCATCTCGCGCTCGACCCAGCGCGGCGGCTCCCACATGGACAAGCTGAAGCGCCACCGCATCATCTACGTCGACTATGGCAGTGACGACACGGAGGCCGCCAAAGCCGGCTACGGCGATGCCAAGGTGATCGACGACACGCTCAAGCTCAACGACACCCGGATGATCGAGTTCATCGATGAGTTCCAGGACGGCCGCTCGATCCTGATGATGACGCTGTTTCCGAACGGCTTCTTCCAGCGCTTGTCGAACACGCTGGCAGCCCGCCAGATCCGGCCCAAATCGGCGGGCGAGTTCGAGCTGCATTGGACCGTGTTCGGCTACAAGGGCGACGACCCCGACCTGCGGAAGCGCCGGCTTCTGCAGAACAACATGATCGGCCCGGCCGGGCTGGTCTCGATCGAGGACGGTGAGGTCGGCGCGCTGATTCAGGACGTGCTCGGCGCCAACCCCACCGCCAACACGGTGATCGAGATGGGCGGCACCGGCCCGATCGTCGATCCCGACTCGCCGTTGACCGAGATTCCGGTGCGCGGATTCTGGCGCTACTACTGCCATTTGATGGGGTTCGAGCCCGAAGGCGGCGCGACATGGCGGCCGTAGAACTCACGCTCACCGAGCGGATCACCAACCTGCTCTACGACTACGTCGAGGCGATCGACGACGGCCGCCTCGAGGCGTGGCCGGAGCTGTTCGTCGACGACTGCGTCTACAAGATCGTGTCGCGCGAGAATTCGGATCGCGGCCGCGACCTGCCATTGGTCTACTGCGACGGCATCGGCATGCTGCGCGACCGCATCAACGTATTCCGCAACGCGTTGATCTACAGCTATCGGTTCGACCGCCACCTGCTCTCGAACGTGCGCGTG